>JAODGH010000015.1 GCA_025464325.1 Methanosarcinales archaeon
CGTCATGGCTTGCTCCCGCATCCTTTGCAGGTCGCTGTTGGTGAGGTTGTACGTCGGAGGATACTGAACGCGATGGCGGATGCCACCGATATCGTTTTCAGTCATTTCCATGGTGATCATGTCCCTCTGGCAGATGCGAATCCGTTTCAGCTACATGTGGCAAGGGTTGCCGAACTGTATCGTGATAATGATATTCATATCTGGGCTAAGGGGCCTAAAGGGCTCTCACAGCACATGCTGCATCGAGTACAGGCACTTCGCATTGCCATGCATGACGAATTGAGGAACGCAGAGGGTTGCAGTGACGATCTTCTGACTTTCTCGCAGCCGGTTCCGCATGGTCAGAACGGCGAGCACGGGGGGATGGTGATGATGTCGCGGATAACAGATGGTAAAATGGTATTTGTGCATGCATCAGATATCCAGTTGCTCGATTCCGACGTTATATCCACGATTCTCAAATGGCGTCCAACCATCGTTCTCGCATCCGGTCCACCGCTGTATCTCCCCTATCTCACACAGAAACAGCGAAATACCGCATGGCATAATGCACTTCGACTTGCGAGAAATGTGGATACACTCATTATAGACCACCATCTGCTCCGATCTGAACAGGGCGTGCGGTGGCTGGACAGTCTTGCTTCGCATGCCGGACATGACCGACGGGTTATCTGTGCTGCGGATTTCATGTGTCAGAAGCGTATTTTGCTCGAAGCATGGCGAAAGCGACTGTACGCGGTTATGCCCGTACCGGTGGGCTGGCATGATGCATACGCTCGGGGCGAGGTTGATACCAGTGCGTATCGCGAATGGGCATGTAGCGCATGTACAGCCGGTGAGCTTTTGGAATGCAGGAAATCAATTTGTGCATATTTTATGCCTGACGATTGACTTAATCGAGAATAGGTTATTATGAGAGAGGGATGCGGCATAGTTGGTATAGCGATAGACGAGGGTAACGTAACGCTGCCGCTATTTTATGCGCTCTATGCGCTTCAACATCGCGGTCAGGAGTCTGCGGGTATAGCGGTCAGCAGAAGTGATGACGAGGAGCGGGGTGAGATACCGCTGATAAAGGATATGGGTTTCGTTTATGAGGTCTTCTCCCCCCGCAGGTTGAATTCACTGAAAGGCAATATCGGGATCGGGCATGTACGATATTCAACAACGGGTGCATCGCGTATAGAAAATGCCGAGCCGCTCGTTGTTAACTATCACAAAGGACAGATCGCAATCGCGCATAATGGTAATCTGGTCAACGCTGCGGAATTAAAGAAGGAACTGCAACGCGAGGGTAGAATTTTCCATTCAGATACAGATACAGAGGTGATAGCGCATCTGCTGGCGAAGGAGCTCGTGCGTCATGATCCCGTAGAGGCGATAAAGGTACTGATGAAGCGAGTTGTGGGCTCTTATTCTCTCGCTATTCTCATGGGTAAGCGCCTGATAGCGGTCAGAGATCCCCTGGGTATAAAACCCCTCTGCTTCGGTACATTAAATGACGGACAGGGCTATATAGTCGCTTCAGAGAGCAGTGCGATAGATACCGTGGGTGGTAAACTGGTAAGGGACGTGAAGCCCGGCGAAGTGTTGATTATCAATTGCTCATCCCGGGCGGGAAAGAGTGTGGAGAGCTATCAGCTGTACAGGGGGATAAACACTGCATATTGCGTATTCGAGTATATATATTTTGCAAGACCGGATTCGATACTGGATGGAAGGCTTGTCTATGATGTGCGATTGAAGATAGGTGAGCGTCTGGCGGAAGAGCACGGCGTGGATGCCGATGTCGTTTCACCCGTGCCGGATTCGGGCATAACTTTCGCTATCGGCTATGCGAAGCGTTCCGGACTGGATTATATGGAGGGTTTCATAAAGAACCGGTACATCGGTCGCACGTTTATAATGCCCGAAGAGCGGTATCGCGATACCGCCGTGAGGCTGAAGTTGAACGTTGTAAGACGTAATATAGAGGGTAAACGAGTTGTGCTTGTGGATGATAGCATAGTCAGGGGCACGACATCGAGACGGATAGTGGCATTTCTGAAGAACAAAGGTGCGAAAGAGGTACATTTGCGCATCGGCAGTCCGCCAATAATCGCACCCTGTTATCTCGGTATCAACACCCCGACACGTGATGAACTGTTGGCATCGAACAGAAGCATGGATGAGATATGCCGATTCCTGAAAGCCGATTCTATCGGTTATATCAGTCTCAGGGGGCTGGTAGATTCCATCGGGATAAGCATACACAATCTCTGCCTCGGCTGTCTGAATGAGCGCTACCCGGTTGATATACCGGGTGAGGTATGCGTGGCGAGACAGTTGAAACTATCACAATTTTAGTTCATGAAATGATCAGATATGCACCTGCGAGTATGCAGATGACCGCGATGCCTTTTGAGACCATGGTGCTCCTGTTGATATCCTCGTTTATCAATTCGGGATAGAATGCGCCGAGTATGGTGGCGAAGACAAAGACCAGAAACGGCTGTGACGCGGGTATTGCGCTGACGAGGGAGACATATGTCATGGAGATCGCTTTGAAATAGAGTATATAGCCGGTCCATGCGAGAACGGTGTTGATAAAAGAGAGGAGATAGATCTTTAATGGCAACGATCTCATGATGGAGAGCAGGTTCTCACCGCTATGTGGGACGAGCAGCAGTAACGGTCTACCGATGATGTTACCCAGTATGAACCAGAACAGATACGATCGGTAATCCATATGATAGAGCATTAGCTTCGATATCACATCCTTGCCCGCGGTGATAACGTCGAGAAAGAGAATAATCAGCAGTGCGGGTGAGACCGATAGTGAACGACCGCGTTCGATACCCCGTAAAGAGACCGTAATCGCACTGAGTATCATGAGCATGATACCGGCATACCGTCTCAGGGAGAGTTCTTCCCCGATGAATAAGAACGATAAGATAAGAACGAAGAGCGGTGAGATGAAGAGCAGAGGTGTCACTCTCGACGCCTCCTCTATAACAAGAGCCTTGTTGTAAAGGACAAAGACAATACCAAGGATTATACCAAGCAGGAGAGTGAGCATAATGAGTGCGGGCGGGCCGCTGAGGGATACGAACGGTAGTAGCATAAGCGAGTAGGGTAGCATAACGACGGCAAGAAAGACCTGGTATGTGACGGCATCTCTGATATGATGCGTGAGTATGAACTTATCCACTATCACAACGACCGACCAGAACGTGGAAGCCGTAAAGGCAAAGATGAACCATTCCAATTGCATAAAAGAGATTATAATCGTGGATGAAGAAGAAGCTATAGCTATGATCAGCCACTCAACCGCTTTTTACGCAGCATGAAGAACCGTCTGAGCGGTATGTAAAAAGGTTCGTCCGTTTTCACGTCCACCATGTCCAGTTTCAGTCGTTTCATCATGGCTCGCAGTTCTTCATGCTTATTATCTGCGAGTTCACGGTATCGCTCACGGAACGCCGGCCCGGAGGTATTTAGTAGCATCTGCTCACCGGTCTCCGGGTCTTCTATGTAGATATAGCCGATATCCGGTATCTCATACTCGCGTGGATCCGTTATACACACGGGTATAACATCGTGTCGCGCCTTCAGTCGTTTTAGTGACTGCTCGAAATCTGCGGCGATGAAATCCGATATGATGAACATTATACTTCGCTTCCGGACCACATTGCTCAGGAATGATAGAACAGCGTGGATATCGGTACTTGCACCTTCAGATTCGCAGAATATAAGCTCACGAAGCAGTTTCAGTACATGCTTTCGCCCTTTACGTGGCGGTATGAACTTCTCCACCCTATCACTGAAGAGGCAGAGTCCGACATTATCGTTATTACGCAATGCGGCGAACATGATAGAAGCCGCGATATCGTAGCCAACTTCCTTCTTACTGCGCTGATAGCCGAAATCGTTACTCGCGGAGACATCAAACACGATGTATACCGAGAGATCGCGTTCTTCTACGTATTCCTTGACGAACGGTGCATTGAATCGCGCGGTCACGTTCCAGTCAATAGCCCGGACGTCGTCACCGGGCAGGTAGCCACGCACCTCCGAGAATTCTATGCCACGACCCCGGAAGATGGAGTGATATTCGCCGGTTATGAGCCCTTCCACCATCCCCCGCGTCTTTATCTCTATCTCCCGTATCCGTCTGATCAATTCCTTTATCGCGTCACGTTTCGCATCGTACATGGCGTAATGAGCTAATATATTAGCATATTAGCTTTTTCTTTATTGTAACGAGAAGTATAAACTGGTGTAATTCAATGAGCCGTATCTTGAGAGTGACAGAGAGCATCTGTCCAGTCTGTCATCGTGTGATAGAAGCGAGTCTGTACGAAGATGATGGTGCGGTATACATGCATAAGACCTGTCCGGAACACGGTGATTTTAGCGACATATACTGGTCGGATTATCAGTTATACCGGCGATTCGAGACGCTGGACATTCGTGATGGTACAGCGGAGCGTGCTATTTCCGATTGCCCTTTTGCATGCGGTCTGTGCCCGCAGCACGAATCATCCACCGTGCTCGGTATCGTGGATGTGACCAGGCGTTGTAATCTTAACTGTCCGGTCTGTTTCGCGAACAGCAAAACCGGGGACGATAAAGAGCCAACAACAGAAGAGCTAAAAGCAATTATCGATAAGCTCGCTTCGATGAATGCTGCGGGTATACAATTCAGTGGAGGCGAACCCACACTTCGGGATGACCTGCCGGAACTGATCTCGTATGCGAGACGTAGATTCGAGCATGTGGAGGTGGATACAAACGGACTGAGGATGGCAGAGAGCGAGGAGTACTGCCGTGAGATAGAATCCGCAGGTACAAGTGTCGTTTATCTACAGTTTGATGGTGTAAACGATCGTGCGTATGAGAAGTTGCGCGGGCGAAAACTGTTCGAACTGAAGAAACGGGTGATAGAGAACCACCGAAGAGCGGGACCGAGACCCGCGATAGTGCTCGTGCCAACGCTCGTGCGGGGTGTGAATGATGATCAGATCGGGGCGATCATAAGGTTCGCGATAGAGAACAGCGATATAGTGCGGGGTGTGAATTTCCAGCCCGTATCGTTCTGTGGTAGAACCCGGTATCGAGCGAGCGGGCGTATAACGGTACCGGATGTTATACATGGTATAGAGGAGCAGACAGGGCTGCTACGCAGTGAAGATTTCTTCCCGCCTTCTCTCATGAGCTTGATGCTGACCCCGATTGGCAAGTCAGCCGTGGGCTGCCATTTCGCATGTGGTGCGTTCTCTTATCTTGTAGTAAATAGCGGCAGCGCTGAACCGATAACGCGATATATGGATGTGGAACGACTGGCGGCGGTCTATAAAGGCAGGGGTAAGATACCGCTCACCGTGGCGTTGAAGAGTATCAGGCTGGAATTCCTGAAGGATCTCTTTGTCAGTATGCTAAAGAGTCGGGCGTATAATGACCTGAGTTCTCTGCATTTCAGGCTCATATTTGTTGGTACAATGCATTTTATGGACCCGTATAACCTCGATCTGGCACGTCTGAGACGGTGTGTGATCCATTATGGCCTGCCAGACGGCAGGATAGTACCCTTCTGCTCGTATAACAACATACACCGGCGCGACTGATTTATCGCGAATAAACCGGTGGAAGCGAAAAGAGAGGTAAATGGGAAGCTTTTTATAAGAATAGGTGTTAATTAAGGGCGAGGAGATGGAACCCTTTAGCATAGTCATTCTCATTGTTGCCTGCGTGATGATAGTGGAGGTTCTTCTGCTACTGGTGCGGCTGAAAGTGGAGAAGGTGTTACTGCTCATGCCGGGCGCAGGTGCTGTACTGGAATTTGTTGCATTCGCGCTGTACGAATATCGGGATAAACTTCTATCACCGGTATCAGAATCTGTCCGCCCGGTCATAATATATCTCGTACTCGTGGCGGGTATCGTGCTGGGCATGATAAGTATCGTGATATGGTTGAGAGGCGAGCGGGAAGCGAAGAGTTTGATATCCGCGGCTAAGAGTATTGATGGTGCGGTTACGAGGATAGAGAGCGAGGTACAGAGTAGCGGAATGGAGATAGAGCATTTCGATGAGGAGATGGGCGATATAAAGAAGAAAATAGCGGATTACGAATCAAGGGAGAAGGAGGTGGAGTAGCAGGAGATGGGTGATAGAAGCGAGGATACAGTGAACCGGATGGTGATAGGCATAGGTGGTCAGGGCAGTTTCATCGTGAATAACATATTGCGAATGCTGAAACGTAAGACGGGCAAGATACCGAAGAATGAGGAGTTTTTGATCATTGATACCGATCAGGCGTCGGCAAACGCATGCACGGAAGTGGAAGAGCGGTGGAAGATAGTGCTCAGCAGACCGGATACGATACTGATGAAGAATGCGAACAGGTGGTTACCGGATCCATATCTCTCGGCTGCCGGTGCGGGTTGCGGACAGCACAGGATATACGGCAGGGCGATGTATAACGTGCATAGGGAACGGATTTTCAATGCGATAGGTGCAGCCGCATCGGAGCTGAGGAACAGAACAGGGGGTAAGGATTTCTTTATCATAATGGTGTGTGCGTTCGGCGGTGGTACAGGCTCGAGCATGCTGCTGGATATCGCGATCGACATACGTGATTGGATATCTCGTCAGTTTGGGTCAGAACCTGTGATCTTCGGTATGGGTATCCTGCCTTCGAGCAAGGAATCGGCATTACCAACTGCTAATGCACTTGGCACGCTGAAAGAGCTCCATTTCCTGATGTCGCACAGTGAGGATATAATAGTGGAGGATAAGAATTACTCAAATCCGTTTAAACTGTTCTTCCTGTTAGGCAGGGACCTTCAGGGGCAGAACAGGGATGAGGAACTGGAGAGGGCTATACCCCGGTTCCTGCTCGATCTCGGATTCTTGCCCGGTGGTACAGTGGAGATGCGGGGTAAATGGCTGGACCTGAATGACCTGCAGAACCGGGCAAGAGGCTATGAGAATCGATTCGATTCGCTTGGCTATTATGAGTGCGTATTCCCGACGGAGAAACTGTTTCTGTACTATGATGTTGAGGATGAGATACCAGTGGTGAGGGAGAAGCTGGTGGAGATAGAGGCGCGAGTCGCGGAGATACGGGGTAAGATAGAGAGCCAGCGCAGTGAGCTGGAACGTTACAGCTCGCGAATAAAGGAAGTCCAGCGTATGATCGAGGATTTTGAATCAAGGGCGGGGTTGCTGACGTATGTTAATACCGCCGCGATAGAGGAAGCGAGGGCGAAGGTGGAGCGCGCGCGAAAGAAACTGGTGGAACTGAAGGAGACGGTCTTCGATCTTGAGGTGCGTGTGAATGATGCGGAGGAGGAGAAGCGGCAGACGGAACGGAGACTGGAACGGCTGGATGCGTTGAGGAACAAATTGCTGCGGGAGTTGGGTGCACCAAAGAACACGAGGAGCTATCACCAGATAGAATTGACAGAGGAGGAGATAAAGAGCCTGAAGAGGAGCCGGGAAGACCTGAAGAAGATGTCATTCAAGGAGATAATGCAACACCTCGGTCGGGAGGACGAGTATTTCCGGTGGACGCACGCGCCGATAAATGAGGGCGATATCATATTCAACCCGATGCTGAACTATCGCCATTCGATTGAGAATGTGATGGCATCGCAATATATCGAGATACTGCATGATTACGGGTTCGTTGAGGTGGATGCGCAGGGGAACATAATGAACGAGGAGGAGAAATTCGGGCATTTCATCGCGGTACTGAGTTCGCGTGCGGACAATTTTGATGATGCGCGACTGGGTGGTGGTGCGTTCAAGAGTATGGTGACGGAACGATTCGCGAAGGATGCGGACGTACTGAAACTGGACACACCCGCGCGTGCACACAGTTTCGCTATTTATACATTGATGATCGGGTTGCAGCCATGGTCACCGGGACCGGACTTACCACCGCGATTGCGTGAGCTGGAATGGCTGGAGTACGCGTACAGACAGAGTGATTTCGCGCGATTGCAGCGGCATCATTCACTCTTCTATGGCACGAGCAAACCGTTCTCTATAATCACCGGTATAGAGTATATTCCGGGTGCGGAGGAGAA
Source organism: Methanosarcinales archaeon (assembly GCA_025464325.1). Taxonomy (GTDB): domain Archaea; phylum Halobacteriota; class Syntropharchaeia; order Alkanophagales; family Methanospirareceae; genus G60ANME1. Next base: position 8,073 of record JAODGH010000015.1, read on the forward strand.
GAACAGGGATGCAGTAACGAAATTCTGGAAGAATTACGAGATAATCGAGCCTGAGGCGATATGGAACAATACGCCGATAGTGCTCGCCAGGTGTCTGAAGATGTTCGATAACCTGCTCTCGGGACTGGATGTTGCGGATAACCTGAATAGTATACGGATACCGGACAGTTATTCAATAGCGAATCTCACGATGCTGGTACACGAGCTGGAAAATGCCGCGCGGAACGTGGAGAAGCTGAAGCGGTGGACGAAAGAAGCGAGCCGGGGGTTCGGACAGCTGAAGAGCCAGCTTGATGGGGTGATTGCGCGATTGAAGGGTGTGAAACCACCATTGACGGCAAAAGTGGCGAAGATGATGCGGATGATTGATGATGCGATACGCGATATGGAGATACTGCTCGACCGGATAAATGACATCTCGAAGCGGTTCAGCAGTGATATGAACGCGATGGTGGAGAATGCGAAGACGTTTATCGGTGCGATACCATCGGACGAGACCTCCTCGGCGGTTATAAGACACATAACAAAGGCGGAGAGCGAGCTCTCGCGGCTGAAGGATGAGAGTGTGAAGGCATCGAGGGGTATACGCGACATGGGCGAGCCGCTGGCGGCTATGTTATCCTCGCTGCGTGAGTTGAAGGGCATGATAGGCGAAACCGAAGAGGAGCAGGGAGAGCAGCCGGTTGTTGAACCTCAGGCTAATATAGAGCTACCGGAACTGTCACTGGATATGGGTGGGGAGGACGAATGAAAGGATTTTTATTTCTCTCGACGGTCGCAGTATTGCTGCTATTCAGCCCGGTAATAGCGGCTGCGACATCACAGGAAGTTCTGAAGCTGGATGCTGAAAGGTCATACGTGCGCAATCTTGATACGGGTATCGAGGAGAACTACACGGATGTTCTGAACAGTGAGCAACTGGAGGGTGAGCGGCTGGAGTTCCATATCTACGTGAGTAAGACCGGTAATCCCGTCCTTGACGATTACGTGCTGGAATTATACACGGACATGGACGATCCTGAATGGAAGTTCGGCGATGAGATCTCGCATTCTGCAAACTGGATAGTATGGAAGGGCAAGCAGGCACATGAGGGTATCTTCCCCTCACCGATCATCCTCTCGGCAGACGTTCCAAAACCGGTGAAATTGGTGAAGGAGCCGCTATTTGAAGCTTATGATCTCCGGGGGCTGAGTAAAAAGGGCGTTGAAGTGCGATTGTCGGTGGGAAGACTGAAGGATGAGAACATAACTTATATACAGAAACTGACACCCGTGATGCGGTTCTATGCGACAAACGCGAAGATACAGGCTGCAAGCCGCGCGATAGAGGAGAATCTAACGAAAGCGGCATCGAATATTGGGAGAACGGATCTGGAGAAGGACATAAAGCAACTGTACGAAGAGGGGCATCCCGGGTGGGCACTCATACTCGCACGCCATTACAGGGAGTTATCGGCAGAGATGGCACCGCCACCTCTGATGCTCTACATAGTTCTGGCGGTGGTGCTGGGTCTGATACTCGGTGGCGCATCCGTGTACGTATATGCCACGCGTGGTGGCGGCAGGGGTGTGGATCTAACCGCGGTGACATCAGACCTTGATAATGTATCGGGCGAGATAGATACGAGATCGAACCAGCTCGGCAGGCTTGCGGGTAAGTTCGCACGCAGCGATGATGAGGATAAACGATCGGCGGCGAAAGAGTTATTGAAGCTAAGAACAGCCCTGAGCGAGCTATCAAACGATATACGCGCCATTGCCGACCGGTTAAGGGGACGTTAGTCCGAGCCAGTTTATGTGACCCGGCTGAAACCTGCGACGCAGGGTTGATCTCAGCGGCTCGTCCATCCGGATCTCAGCATCTATGATCTCACGTATGGTATGAGCGGTTTCCGTTACTGTTCTGTCGGTAGTATCCAGCTCGTACACAACCGGGCATAACTCAACCGCTTCGATAAGTATGACATCGAGCATTTCTGCTTCCACGTTCTCGCGTATCTTGCGCGTGTGAAAACCTTTTTGCGTGAGCCGTGCGGTGAGCACCGCCGGACTGGTGCGCAGCACAATTGCTATGTCGGGCTGAAGCAGATGTGATAGATGCCCTTCGATCACCAGCGGTCCCGGCTCGCGATCCAGGTATTCCTGTAATCGCGCGAGGTCAGCGATGAGGCATCCGCGCACGCGATCCATGCCCGTGTAGAACCCTTTAGCACGTATAACCGCATTTAAATCGATGATTCTGTATCTATTTTGGAGTAGACGGCATACAGAGGACTTACCGGTACCGGGTGTGCCGGTGATAGCGAATAACATTGATAGGATAAGATAACATCAGAGAATAAATACGGCACTTTACCGAAAGTTTTATATACCCCCTCTTTCTTTTAAATTAGTGCGGGATGGTGTTGCTCATCCTGCACGGGACGGGGATGCTATAGGTGCGTACCCAAAGGATAAAAAAACCGAAAAGCATAAAGTTATATATACCCGATAAAGAATAGGATAGAAGAGGGGAGAAGTGAAGGTGATAGAAGAGATGGCAGAGCGGGAAGCGTACATGACTAAAAGAGAGAACGGGCAGCGAGAGTTACCCAAAGTTTTATATATCCCCTTTTCGATAAAAGAGATTAGGAGGTGAAGAAGCAAAAAATGGATGCAAAAAATGGTTTAAAAGTGATAGCAGGCATTGCTATGGCTGCTATTATCGTTGGTGCAGTCTTTGCTATGGTACCATCGGTAATGGCTACAAGTAAAGGTGATAAATTCA
>JAODGH010000018.1 GCA_025464325.1 Methanosarcinales archaeon
CCTATGGTTGGCGGAGTTAAGGTTCTAAAATCTCTTCACATAACACAGCATCTATATAAGCAGATTTTTATGCCCGGGTGTTCATATGTGCTAATAGCATAGCAAGAGCGCTTGAAATAAACAAATAAATAAATAAAATGTTCAAAGCTCATAACCTGATATACCTCGAATTTGCGAGACGGAACCTTGGCAGACATAAAATCAGGTCAGTGCTTGCAGTCATCGGGATTGTGATAGGCGTACTGGCGATAACAGCGCTCGGTATCCTCGGGAATAGCGTCCGGCTATCTGCCTCCGAACAGTTATGCATGATAGGAAACGAGCTGATCGTGTATCCCTACGGTGAATCCACCATCTCGGATGCAAGTTTCAAGCGTATAGAGAAGGTGGCTTATGCCATACCGGTAAAGTCACGCGGTGATAAGGTGCTTCTGAATGACGAGTCAACATCTGTCATCATCTATGGACTGCGTAGCCGTGATATACCCGAACTGGTGGATAAGGAAAAAGGGCAGTTTCTCAAATATGGCTCTTTGAACTGTCTCGTCGGTGCGAAATTGGCGGACGAATACAAGCTGAGAGTGGGTGAGCGGGTGGTAATACACGGGCAGAAACCAAGGATCGTGGGCATATTGAAAGAACGAGGTATAGGGTTCGATATAAACCCCGATAACGCGATAATCATATCAGACAAGATGTTCTCAACACTCTACGGGGCATCGGATGAGTATAACATCGTGATAGTGAAAGTGGACAGTGTAGAGGATGTGGAAAAGGTGAAGCAAGATATAGAAGCTCGTGTGAACCGGCGAGGGAAGACCGTAATGGTGATGGCGGTGAAACAGTTAATAGAGGGGATAAGGCGATTCTTCGATATGTTGTCCATATTCCTCATAGGTATAGGTTCTATATCGATCGTTGTCGCGGGTGTGAGCATACTCAATGTAATGATGATGTCGACCGTGGAGCGAACCCGGGAAATAGGCGTAATGCGTGCGATAGGCACCACAAGGGGCGGGATACTCCAGATGTTCCTGTTTGAATCTCTGATACTCGGTTTGATAGGCGGTGTAATAGGAGCGATAATGGGACTCGGGGCAGGTTTCCTCGTGGACGTCCTGATATTAAAAGAAGCATCGTATCTGTTTGCGCCTTCGAGTATCCTGTATGTATTCGTCGGGATCGCCTTTGGTGTTGGCACGAGCGTGATAAGTGGACTTTATCCAGCATGGCGCGCTTCGAGATTGAAGCCAATAGAGGCGTTGAGATACGAATAATGAATAATAAATTCTCTTTAATCAGTCTTCCAGCTTCCTCTTCAGTTCATACAGCTTGTTCAGTGCTTCTATCGGCGACATATTGTCTATATCCATACGTTTCAGCGCTTCCACAACTGGATGCTCCTTCGTGACCACCTTCACCACGGTATTCGGTTCCGGTTGTTTCACATCCACCGCTCCTTCACGCTCCATTCGCTTCATAACGCTCTTGGCGGATTCGATTACCGACTCGGGCAGACCGGCGAGTTTCGCTGCCTGGATACCATAACTCTTCGTGCCTTTACCCTCAACAACTTTCCTTATGAAGAATATCTCATCACCTGCTTCTCGTATCGAGACATTGTAGCACTTCACACCGCTTAATTGATCCGCGAGACCCGTGAGTTCAAAGAAATGCGTGGCGAACATCGTCTTCGCCTTTATCACTTCGTGCATGTATTCTCCAACCGCCCATGCTATACTGAGCCCGTCGAGCGTACTGGTGCCGCGTCCTATCTCATCCAGTATCACCAGGCTCCGCTCGGTCGCATTGTTGAGTATGTTCGCGGTTTCACTCATCTCAACCATGAACGAGCTCTGTCCCATGGAGAGGTCGTCATAAGCACCCACACGCGTGAATATCCTGTCGACAACGCCTATCCTCGCCTCGCGTGCAGGCACGAAAGAACCTATCTGCGCCATCAACGTGATCAGTGCCGTCTGTCGCATGAACGTGCTCTTGCCACTCATGTTCGGTCCCGTGATGATCATCAACCGCGTATCGGTATCGAAATGAACGTCATTGGGTACAAAACCTTCCTTTACCTCCCGCTCAACCACCGGGTGTCTGCCGTCCTTTATCTCCAGCTCTGTGCCTTCTACCACCTCAGGACGGCAATAGCGGTTCTCAACCGCGACATCAGCAAGTGCAAGAAGCATATCCAGCTCGGCAATCAGGTTAGCTGCCTCCTGTATATCCCGGCTCCGTCTCGCAATATGTGCTCTTATCTGCTCGAAGAGCTCGTATTCCAGTTCCTTTATTCGCTCTTCCGCGCTCAATGCCTTCGCCTCATACTCTTTCAACTCCTCTGTTATGTATCGTTCCGCTTCCGTCAGCGTCTGTTTCCTTATGTATGTCCCGGGAACTTTATCCAGCCAGGACTTCCTGACTTCGATGTAATATCCAAATACCTTGTTATAGCCAACTTTTAGCGATTTGATCCCGGTACGAAGTTTCTCTCGCTCCTCGAACTCAGCCAGCCATCTCCTGCCCTCGTGTTTTATCCTGCGCAATTCGTCCAGTTCCGCATTGAAGCCCTCTTTTATTATACCGCCTTCTTTCAACGTCGCCGGTGGGTCGTCCACTATACCACGCTCTATCAGGTCCACAATGTCTGAAAAGTCCATCGTCTTCAAGCCTTTCTGTATTCCTCTCATCTTATGAGAGCGACAGTCCTTCAACAAGTCACGAATTGCATTTATACGTTCCAGCGACTTCCGGAGCAGTATCAAATCCCTGCCTTTTGCATTGCCATATGCCACCCGGCTTATTATCCGTTCGATATCATACATATCGTTGAGAACTTCCTTCAGCGATTCCCGGAGCATGATGTCATCGATGAACTCAGCGATCGCCTCCTGTCTGCTCCTTATCGCGTTCACATCCATCAGAGGATACCTCAGGCTCTTCCTCAGCAGTCGCGAACCCATCCCGGTGAGGGTCTTATCAAGTACACTGATGAGTGTGCCCCGTTGTGTACCATCACGTATATTCTCGAATATCTCTAAGTTGCGTACCGTTACGCTATCCAGAACCATGTAATCGGTCAGGAACAGGGTCTTTAACGGCTTTATGTGTGGCAGAATACGCTTCTGTGTATCCTCCAGATATGATATAACCGCTCCTGCCGCGGATATTCCGGCTTTTAAGCCCCCGCATCCGAAACCATCGAGCGATATAACGCCAAAATGGTTTATCAGTGTGGTATATGCGTTCTTATAATCGAAGTAGTAATCGTCGTAACGGGATACAGCACATCCCACTTCGAGTACCCAATCCAGTGATTCGGGTATCACGATCTCCGCAGGATTCACTCGCTCTATCTCGTTCTCCAGCGACTGCTTATCGTCATCCAGCTCCGTCAGCCAGAACTCACCGGTGGATATGTCAATCATCGCGATACCCACCTTACCACCCATACGATTCACACACATGAGGTAGTTAGAGGCGCGTTCCTCCAGCAGGGAGTCCTCAATAACAGTGCCCGGTGTGATAAGCCGCACAACCTCGCGTTTCTCTATCCCGCTCTTATCACGATCCTCTATCTGCTCGCATATTGCCACCTTATACCCCTTCTTTATCAATTGCTGTATGTACGGCATGACCGAATGGTATGGTACTCCCGCCATGGGTATACGCCTTGCAGCACCTTTACCCCGCCCAGTAGCGGTCAATGCGATATTCAACTCACGTGATGCCAGTTTCGCATCTTCACCAAAAGTCTCGTAGAAATCACCCACACGGAACAGGAGTATAGCATCGCGATACTTCTCCTTTATTTTGTGATACTGCCGCATCATCGGTGTTATTTCTGCCATACTGTATTCACCCCCAGCGTCCTGCTCCATCGCTTATAATCACGTAATTTCCACGCACCCGCATGCCTTAGGTCTGGTATACCACAAACAGGCGGTTCTTTCACACTGAAATAGCAGTTCAGACAGTTGCCATCACAACCCGGTACGGGCTCATAACCGCTGTCACGGCGTATATACAGCGGTATATCTATCCCTTCACAGTTGTTAGAAGTCATGAATTCACGATTTAGACCCCTGTATCGACCGTTTACCGCCTCAAATTCCATACATAAACCCATTGTCACTCCTGTACCATTGCATATCTCGCGGATTCGATTGAACAGGCGTCTTCTATAATCTATCCGTGCGTGTAGCCGCCCACTGATAACCTCTACATACAGGTCTTCGTATCTCCTCCGCATATCTTTACCGTAGCGTTTCTCTATTTTACCATATATCTCCCGTGACATAAGCTTTGGTATGTCCATACAACTCGTTACTATGTGCGATGCACCAGCCTCCACAGCCTTACTGATAAGCGGTTCCAGCTCATCACTCGTTATATATGGCAGTACGGGATCAACACGGCAAACCGTGAAGATGCCTTCGTTCGATAACCGCTCTATATTCCTGAACAGATCGTCCGTAGTTGCACCACCCCGCATCATCCATCTACGCTTATCCTCGTCCAGTGTGAGGATACTGACCTGAGCGAAGGCGTGTGAATGCTGCTTCAGCAGCCGTATCGTGGTATCACTGATAACACCCTTGGTCACCACATCCACTGGCAGATTCCGCGTTACAAATGCGGCAATAATCCGTTCGGTCAGATGGAACCTGCCGTTAACCGGTTGAAACGGGTCTGTCACAGGTGACAGATAGCCGCAGGATGCGACCCTGAGCCGGTCCAGCTGCGCAGCCACCACACGGTCGAAGTCCTTGAAGACCGTTATCACACCGGTTTTACGGAAATGAGCGAAATGCCCGGGGAACGCATGCGCATAACAGAAGAAGCAATCGTGTGCACAGCCGTTATAAGGGTTTATCAATAACCGCTCAGAAGTGCATTCACGCAATCCGTCGGGCTCTATACCATTCCACCATCCGTGTAATTCCTTCTTCGTTGTTACTACCCTTATGTTCTCCCGCATCACAGGAACCTGAACACTTCCGGCAGCCGATCACCGGTAAACCGTCTGAACGCATCGGTCCATCTACCGGGTTCCAGACCCTTCTGCGCGAGCAGTACAGCAGCCCATCGTTCCAGACCCACACCCGAACAGCCAGACCAGAGGTCCTCACCACTCTGCAGCTTCACACTGAACCCTTTTGGGTATTTATCGCCGTTTATACTCACATTCTGGAATTCAAGCCACTTGCCGCTGTAGGGTAGAATAGCCTCAAAATCCACAGTACCCACCTCCTTTAATTCCGCCAGACCAGCCTTACCTTCCTGCGCCATGAACCAGGGTGTAACCCATGCTTCACGCCATTCTATGTCCAGTATCCTGTCAAATATGCGACGGTACCGCATACGTAACTCTTCCGCATGTTCTATCACCTGCTCTTTTGTGCCAATCCATACGATTTCCACCCTGTGAAACTCATCCAGCCGCTCTATACCATGCAGTCCGCCACTTTCGTACCTGTGTGAAGTGCCGGACCGGTCAAACACCCTTATCGGTAAGATCTCGTCAGGGAGGGTCCTGCCCTGGATGAATACCCAGAACGGGGGACATTGGGCATAACACATCCCTCCTACGGGCTCTATTCGCTCCTTTATCATCTCTACCGGGACTTCATTCGTGATTTTGTAATAATCCATCACATCCTCCCAGTACCCGGGATCACGTGTCTTCGGCGTGCATACGTAATATATCTCGGGATAAATGCCTTTTGCGTGCCCTGAACGTTTCCAGACAGCCCACGGTACGAATTTCGGGAAAATCATCTCTTCATAGCCTAACGGCTTCAGTACCTCCTCTATCAATATGCGTTCGAACGCTCTGAAAATTCGCGTTAGCTGAGGTCCGTAAATCCACTGACCACGTCCCGCGGCATGTACTATCCAGCCACGTTTGACCATCTCTTCGGTCGGGTCTTTATCGAATCCTCGTGGCTTGCTCCCGCTTTCGAACAGCAGTTCCCAGTGTTCACTCTTGCCCTTCCAGCTTGCTGCTTCCTTCTTCTCCTCCAGCAGCTTCAACAGCCGGTCGGGTATCCGCCGTTCAAGTGTGGCATAATCAACATCAAGCACAAGTATCAACCGTCCTCCATCCTGCTTCAGTTCCCGAACAAACGGCAATCGTCCCAATTTGATGCTCGCATCCCACTCAAGCGAGATTTCATAACTCTTTATTTCTATATCCCTTATACCAATTCTGTGACGTGCGAGTAATCTACTCAGCTCATTCTTCAATCTGAGTAGTGCATCATGTACACGGACGAACCGGTCTGAACGCAGTTCCAGCTCCAGTGTGTTACCAGCCACATCCCAGGCTTCTATAACGGCGCCACCACCAGGAGGTGCACCCCGTTTCAACAGAGTCCGGGCAGGTTCACGCACGAATACATCCAGTTCCTGCTTTATAGGCTCCAGACTGCCACTGCATCTCAGTACTGCCTTCAACTGAAATAGGATATCCGGCATAGTACTAATAATATATCGGCATATATTATAATCAGCATTTATATGTGATTGAATATATATTCACTATTGTACATGAGACGAGCAAGGAGGCGGCGGTGCATCGGGTTTCATCCCAGTTTCTTCTATTTCGCACCTCATGGATGCATTATGGGTGAGGAGGTATTAAAGCTGGAGGAGCTGGAGAGCATCAGATTGAAAGATCTCCTGCAGCTCGATCAGGTACGGGCTGCCGAACTGATGGGTATCTCGCAGCCTACGTTCCACCGTATCTTAACGGAAGCACATCGTAAAATAGCGCGTGCGCTCGTCGAAGGTAAAGCTATAAGGATAGAAGGGGGTCATTACGTGCCGGTTAAAGGTGATCGTTTTGATCCTGTCTCGAGGAGGTAGAATATGACAGAAGAGAGTGGAAATGGTGGTATGAAAGAGCAGGAAGAGGAAGTACAGGCGATGATGGACAAAGTGAAGTACAAGGTGATGGTGATGAGTGGTAAGGGCGGAGTGGGTAAGACGACAGTAGCAGCGAATCTCGCGTTTGCTCTTGGTATGCGTGGGCTTGATGTGGGCTTGATGGATGCTGATATCCATGGTCCAGATGTACCCAAGATACTGGGGATTGAGGATAAGCGACCGGAGATATCGGGTGAGCGGATACATCCAATATATGTGACGCCGCGATTGAAAGCGATGTCCATCGGGTTCCTGCTACCTAACCGCGATTCTGCGGTCATATGGCGTGGACCGATGAAGATGAATGCGATAAGGCAGTTTCTCGCTGATGTGGACTGGGGCGAACTCGACTATCTGATCATCGATCTTCCGCCGGGTACGGGTGATGAGCCACTCAGTGTTGCACAGTTGATAAAGAAGGTGGACGGAGCGATAATAGTAACAACGCCACAGGATCTCGCATTACTGGACTCACGAAAGGCGGTTAATTTCGCAATGGTGTTGAAGATACCCGTGATAGGGATAATAGAGAACATGAGTGGTTTTGTATGCCCCCATTGCGGTAAGGAGATAAACATATTCAAGTATGGCGGTGGAGAGCGATCTGCGCGTGAACTCGGGGTCAATTTCCTTGGACGCGTACCACTTGAGCCGGGTATGGTAGAAGCCGCGGATAGCGGAACACCTTTTGTACTACAGAAAGACTCGAAGGTGCGTGAGGCTTTTGAACACATCGTGGACAAAGTTCGTGAGTTCGTAGAGAAGGATACCAAAGACAAGAAATAGGTGACTGCAGAAGGGTGGTATAAACTCCGTAAAAACCACCACAATATTTTTCTTTCATTATCTCGTACGCCATGGACAGGTTAGTTATGCTAAACTCATATGTTGTCTTGCAGTCTATTATTGCTAAACGGCGTTTCAACCGAAGCGTAGGTTTACCTGGGATGTATCGCAGTAGCTAAATAAGTCGCTAACAACTATATATACTCCTGTTGCATAGATACCATGTTGGTGATGGAGCGGAAGATGAAGATAGGGCTCATGGGTGCATGGAACACTGATTCCGGGGCGTCCATACATACAGAATTAATTGGCAGGAGTTTCATCAGACTCGGCTATGAAATCGTTGTCTTCAGCTTCTTTAAGTACAGTTTTCATGGAACTGCAATAACGGGTAAAGATGAGAATTATGTCAATAGATGCTTCACTGTTTCGTCCGATAAGAACCAGAACCTGCTTGCTACACCGTTTCTAATTAACGATTACGACTTCTTCGTTGTTGAAGACCTCGGAATGCTCCCACAGGACCATCTTGGTAAGATCTTCCACTGGATTAAGAGAAAAGCGAAGACCATAAATGTAATCCATGATGGCAACCTGAAAGAGGACCCTTCGTTCTATCAATTTGAGTGGGACGCAATAGTTTGTTTTGATACCAGATATTACGATTTCCTGAAACTCGCGTATCCTGAAGAGATCATTCATATCATACCATACCCCTGCTACCCATGGAATCCCGGTGATATGGATAAGAGCCGTAGTGAATTGAACCTGCCACGGGACAGGAAGATAATATTCTCGTTTGGTCCTTCTTCAAACTTCTGTGCGGACAAATTTGAGGTTTTAAAAGGACTTGCTGATGAATATTCCATTCTTATACTTATTGTCACAAAAGATGCCCGATCTTTAAGGAGATGGTACAAAATCAAGACAGATGTAGAGAACGAGAATATAGATATAGAAATTCGGGAGGAAACCCCGGATTTGGGAGTACTTTATAAGTATCTCTATGCATCAGACCTGCTTCTTTATAATAAACCAACCAAACCCGGCGTTGTAACTGTTGCAAGTACGGCATTTCAGTGTCTTGGTTCTGGATGCCCGATTGTGGCATTGAAGTCATCGTTTGTTGAGACTCTCGAAGGTGCGGTATATCAATATGATACGGATGAAGATTTAATTGCAAGTGTAAAATCGGCTTTTGAGAGGGACAGTAGCTATAATAAGGTTTTAGCAAATGCGAAAGCGTATGTAGAGGAGAATTCTGCCACGAACGTGGCGAAAAAGTTCATCAGCCTTTTTGAATCATTACGCTGATTAAATTATAACCCGAACTCTCCAAATTCAGGGAATAACTTCGTGAAGTACTGAGTTATCCACGATTATTTATACCAATTGTAGCGTATACAACGGCAAATATTTTTATATATTTATACCCTAATAGAGAACTTATGGAAGAATGGGTAAGCGCCTGGGTAAAGGCACGGAGGAGTGAAGGCGAACGGGGGATAGAGATAAAGCGTTTCGGGAATTCATACTACGTCTATCGGTCCACCACGTACTGGGATAGAGAAGCGAAGAAGCGACGTAAGAGATCGACATATCTCGGTAAACTCGATAAAGATCGCGGATTCATCCCCGGCAAGAAACGAGTTACTCATTGCTCGCCCGGAAGCATCCGGCAGTACACAGGGCGATGCAGGAGCTGATTCCGATTCTCAAAGCGGGTTTTGGTGAGATCTGGCAGGAGGTTTACACTCTTACCGCGACATGCATTCTCGGCTATGCACCCCTGAAGCGAATGAGGAGCGTGTGGGTGCGATTTCATGATCCGAACCAGCTCACCCCGATCTCTATCCGAAGAAACTTTCGACGGTGTTGAAGGTAATTGAATCGAACAGCTTATAAATATATGGGATGTATCCTAATTATATGTTCGTGCTGTGTTGCATAATTAAG
>JAODGH010000035.1 GCA_025464325.1 Methanosarcinales archaeon
TTATCCGTCCATCCGGACCCACTATAACGAGATCTACCCGGTCATCATCGAGCAGGTTCATACCGCCGACATCCAGCCAGAATTTTTGACCCACTGCGATTGTAGACACTTCTTTATTACCCACTTTCAATTTCAGTGGTATCTTCGGCTCTTCGTATGAAAGCATCTTATACTCAGGATTATTGGGATCAGTGCTTACGTAGAATGTCCCTGAAGTTGGCCAGTTTACATTATAGATTCGTCCATTCGCATCGGGCTTATAAGTATTTGCCAGATCTCCCGATACATACCGGTACACAACGATATCCTCATAAGTTTTACCAGCAGTAAGATTCTCGAACTGGATATTCTGCCCTTTCAATACCTTCTCCGACGCACTTGTGCTTACATCGATATGATTGAATTTATCACCTCTGCTATAAGCCATTACCGCTGGTACCATTGCAAAGATAGTTGCAAGGGCAGCGCAAGCGATAATAGCAGCCGTAACGATTGTTAATACTTCTGTCTGTTTGTTGTCCAATTCATATCTCACCCGTAATGGGGTAGATCACCTGTAGATATAAAACTTCCGATCGTTCATTCACATATTCTGAAAGGACTCACGCGCAAGATTTAGATTTATGCTAAGCCCATCTCAATACCGCTATTTGAGCGTAAAAACCGCGTACCCTCGGTACTAAAAAAAATGCCCGGGGTATATTATAAATCAGGATACACCAATAAATCAAGAGATGATGCGCTATGAGTGATTTAGTGGTAGTGTTTGACGGAGCTGGTGTGCTCTATGCTCCGTTCAGAATAATAAAGAATATGGATCGTGGTATAACAAAACGTAGCAGGGTATCGGGGTTGACATGTACGGACAGATTGAATAAGGGTGCAATGGCGATATTAAGGACCCGGTATAGTGATAGTTTAGCGATGGAAGACGATTCGAAGTTACTATCTCAGGTGATAAAGGAGAAAAAAATAGAAATTAAAGTGATTTATAAGAGAGAAGGAGTAGATGATAAAGAGGTGGTAGCTACGATTCTGGATGACCGGCAGATCCGAATGAAGGATGTGCATGAGACGATGGGGCTTTTGAGAAGGTGTGATATCCTGCCTGTGATAGGAATTGCGTTGATAGTGGATATGGCGAGCAGAAATATAAAATATTTGATAGCAGGCGGTATAAATCTCTTTCCCGGTACGCGCAAGATCCTGAAGTACCTGACTCAGCGAGGTTATGCGATATTCATAGCTTCTGGCGACAGGGTGGAACCTGATGAAGTATCACCGTATTTACCAGAAGTACCTGCGAGTAATATTTTCGGAATGATGACGCCCGAAGATAAGCGGGACCTGGTGCGGAGGTTGAAGAGCAGGTACAGGGTGATAATGGTGGGTGATGACAGGAATGATTATCTGGCGTTTTGTGAATCAGACATAGCGGTTTTATCACTCCAGGAAGCCGCGGACAGACCGGGTGAGCTGTTTGATGTTGCAGATTTCAGGATAAATGATATAGAAGAACTGAAGGGGATAATAGAAGAGGTGGAAGAGCACAAATGCGCGATATGAGCGTGAATCTGGAATCACTGGCAGAGGAACTGAGGAACTTTGAGGGTGTGAAACGTAAGAACGCGATAAGTAACCTTGTTAAAACGCTTAGAAATGCCGATAAGATGGGGAGCAAGACGATAGCGGGCTTTGGTGAGGATGCCGCGGTGCTGAAGGTGGATGGTGATAACTTCATATTGCTCGCGATAGATGGGATATGGGGTAAATTGTTGAATGCTGACCCATGGTGGGCGGGTTATTGCGCGGTGCTGGTGAATGTGAACGACATAGCGGCGATGGGTGGCACGCCTCTCGCGATGGTGAACCTGACCTCCACCCAGAAGAAGGAACTATGTGCCGAACTGGGCAGAGGAATGCAGGCGGGCGTGAATAAATTTGGTGTGCCGATGGTGGGCGGGCATCTGCATCCAGATACCGCATATGATGCACTCGATGTTGGTGTGGTCGGCACAGTTAAGCGGGACAGTGTGATACTATCAAGGGGTGCCAGACGTGGCGATAAGGTGATAGTTGCAGTTGACCTTGATGGCAGGATATATCCAAGGTACAGCCTGGCATGGGACAATACCACCCTGCGGTCATCTGCAGCTATAAAGAAGCAGTTGAATACGATGGTGGAGATAGGCGAGAAGAAGCTGGCTACGGCTGGTAAGGATATAAGTAACCCGGGCACACTCGGTACGCTTGGTATGCTACTTGAATGCTCGGGTGTGGGTGCGCAGGTGGAGCTGGACAAGATACCGATGCCCGATCTGGATATCACTATCGGACACTGGTTGAAGATGTATCCGGGCACGGGCTTCGTACTGACGGTTAGAGATGCCGATAACGGCAGGGAATGCATCAATATATTCGAAGATGCGGGTGTAACTGCTGCTATGGTGGGCGAAGTAGACGCAAGTAAGAAGCTTGTAATCCGGAGAGGTAGCGATAAAGCAACAATATTTGACCTCAACCAGGAGATAATAACCGGAATAGCAAAATAGTGGAGATTGCATGAACGGGGAACCTGATCTCGATAGTTTGTACGAATGTGCGAGGCATGGCGATATAGAGCGTGCTGACGCGCTGTTTCTGGTGAGACATCCGCATATTCTATTCTATATCGCCGACGAACTGCGCAAAGAGACGAAAGGCGATATCGTCACTTATGTGGTCAACAGGAACATAAATTTCACGAATGTGTGCATCGGCAATTGCAAGTTCTGCGCGTTCAGAAAGGCGAAAGAAGAGGGTTACATGCTGAGTATGGATACAGTTCTGGCGAAAGTGGACGAGGCGGTGAAGAACGAAGCAACGGAGATATGTATCCAGGGTGGATTGCATCCCGACCTCGTGCTGGAGGACTATTGCAGGCTTGTTAAACGCATCAAATCTCAGTTTGATATACATATCCACGCTTTTTCACCGATGGAGATCCATCATGTAGCGCGAAATAGCGGATTAGACGAGCGAGAAGTGCTGAAAGAGTTGAAGAATGCAGGGCTGGGCTCAATACCGGGTACCGCTGCTGAGATACTGGATGATAGAGTGAGGCGGATTATATGCCCGAAAAAGCTGAGTACAGCCAGATGGTGCGATATAATAACGACTGCGCATCGACTGGGCATACCCACCACAGCAACGATCATGTACGGGCATATAGAGACCTGGGAGGATCGGATAAATCACATGTTCACTATAAGGGAGTTGCAGAAGGAGACAGGAGGTTTTACCGAGTTTGTACTGCTTAAGTTCATGCGTAGGAATAATGAACTGGGCAGAATGGTGAACCGAGAAGTTGGATTCGCGGAGGATGCTATGGTTCATGCACTCGCGAGGGTCATACTTCATCCATATTGCGTGAATATACAGGCGTCGTGGGTTAAACTTGGCATACCAGACGCGCAGCGAATGCTATATTTCGGTGTGAACGATCTGGGAGGCACACTGATGGAGGAGAACATATCAAGATCATCGGGCGCTTCAGCGGGCGAATACATGAGTCCGGATGAGCTGGAACGGGTGATAAAAGACGCGGGCAGGACCCCAAGACGGCGAAACACGACGTATAAACTGCTGTAACACAAAGAGAAAAAGGGGGTCTATTTAACGATGAGAGGGAGAAGATGATGAAGAAGGTATATGGCGTTATGGGAGATCCGATAGAGCATAGCCTATCGCCAGTTATGCACAATGCTGCATTTGAAGAGCTGGGTCTAAACGCTATTTATCTCGCGTTCCGTGTAACCAGGGATGATGTGGGTGATGCGATACGGGGTGCGAAATGCCTGGGCTTTGCCGGGCTCAATGTCACCATACCGCTGAAAGAGAAGGCGCTGGAATTTGTGGTGCCCGATGCGCTGGCAAACCGTATAGGGGCGATAAATACTATCGACTTCGGGTCAGGTACACCCCGGGGTTACAATACCGATGGGATCGGTGCACTGACGGTATTGAAGGAAGCCGTAGGCGAGTTACGTGGTAAAAAAGTGTTGATACTCGGTGCAGGTGGTGCAGCACGGGCTATCGCGTTCTATCTCGATTCTGAAGGATCTATACTGACCATAGCGAACCGCAACGTGGAACGAGCCGAACAGTTAGCCCATGCTCTCCGCAATGCGGATTCGATCGGCATGGATGAGCTCGCCCAGAGGATAAAAGACGTTGATATACTAATCAATGCCACACCTGTGGGCATGTACCCGCGTGAGGATGAAACGCTCGTAGATGCGGGATTGATGCATCCTGATCTCGTCGTCTTCGATATAGTATATAATCCAATGGAGACGAAACTATTGAAGGAGGCGAAGAAGGCGGGTGTACGTACCACAATAGGCGGTTTGAAGATGCTCGTTTATCAGGGTGCCGCATCGTTCAGGATATGGACCGGCATGGAACCGCCTTTGGAGAAGATGGAGACGGCGGTGCGAGCTGCTCTTTCAGTGCAGCCTTAGCTCCCGCATCCTCGCTATACTACGCGCTATGTATTGTGAAGCGCCGATATCCCAGCGGTTCCACAGTGCACCATCTATTTTCCTTATACCTTCGAGCGATACATCTCGCGCTTCTTCTATGCTATCGCCGATACCAACTGTACAGACAGCCCTTGAACCAAGTGCGTATGTATTACCATCTGCTCTCAACTCCATGGAACCGGGATATACCCGCAAACGATCACCATAATCTGTCATCATGCGATACACCCCGCTCAAATCCACTCTCCGGTCGCCCGTGTACCGTTCCCGGTAACCGCCGTAATCCATGGGTACCGCATAAGTAACTACAGTCGCTTTCTGCTCGAATTCAACATTCGATAGTCGCCCCTCGATCATGCGGAAGCAGATGTCCACAAAGTCGCTCTTCAAGACAGGCAGTACATTCAGAATCTCAGGATCGCCCGGACGACTGTTTATCTCCAGTATTTTCGCACCTTCCCGTGTATGCATAAAGGCGATATAGAACGGTACACCCCTCAACTCTTCGTTTACGGCTGTACCGCCCTTCAGCGCATTGAATAGCCTATCAGCGATCTTTTCCTCCTCTTCCCGGTCGCTCTTGCTCATGAACGGTAGCCAATCGCCGACATCCTTGTAAGAGCCCATACCGCCTGTATTGGGTCCCAAATCATGATCAAATGCCCGTTTGTAATCCCTTGTTTCAGGTAGCGGCACAAGATTCCTGCCATCACAGAACGCCTGAAAGCTCGATTCCTCGCCCTGCAGCTTCTCCTCTATTATCACATCACTGCTACTAAAGATGCTCATGAAGTGCTCATATAACTGCTCTCTGGTCCTGAAATGATCGCCCCAGACGCCTACACCCTTGCCCGCGGCGGGTTTGTCGGGTTTCACCGCTACTTCCGAGTCAAGCTCGTCAAGAAATGACCAGACCGCTTTTTTCAGGTCATCACCGATCGTGTATTCATCACGACGGAAGACTTTAAACCTGGGATTCGCCTCAGGGCAGCATTCGGCTATCATAAGTCGCTGTGACACCTTGCTGGCTTCTATCGCGTATCTCTCTGTCGGACATATCATAGGCACACCCGTATCCCGTTCTATAACGTCACGGATACCTTCTATTATCGGCTTCTCGGGGCAGCATATCCCAAAATCTATCCCGTCCTTATTAGCAGCCACAAAATCACGTATCCTGTTCACGTCAAGATCAGGGATTACCACGTGCTTATCTGCTTGTTTCAAATTGAACGGATTGTTCTGTCGATCTGCGACATAAAAATGGAGGTCGTAATTACCGTTGCCAGTTCTGCACAAAGCGTCTATCACCGCACAGGCGCGTGAGCCATACGAGACAACCAGAATTCCTACTCGCTCTGCCATGTATATGTTTATATAAAGCAAAAGAAAAGAATAGTTAGGATATTAATCATGATAGATAGTGATGAGAAATGAGTGGAAGTGGAGAGATACCCCCGATGGTGCAGAACCAGCTTGCGCAGCTGCAGCAGTTGAAACTCCAGCTGGAAGCAGTGGGCAGGCAGAAGATACAGGTTGAAGCGTTATTACGTGATACTGAGAATGCATTGAAAGAGCTGGAGAAGCTCGGTGAGAATTCCGTCATATATCGAACAGTGGGCGAATTGATGATAAAAGCGGACAAATCGGAGGTTCAGAGGGACCTGTCGGAGAAGAAGGAGACCTACGATCTTCGATTAAAGACTCTGGAACGGCAGGAGGAGCGGGTACAGAAGAAGTATCAGCAACTGCAGCAGCAATTGCAGGAAGCTTTAGGTGCCGTTTCCGGTGGTACACTGGGTGCCTGAACCTGAACCGGAACTCTAACCTGAACACAATCACACCAGATGTTTTAGCTCTTTATTGTCCCACGTTTGTACTCTAAATAGTGGGTGGGGGTTTTAGAGTATGGAGATACCATTAAATAAGATACGGGATGATGTGTGGGAAGTACCGCAGACGTTCAAAGAGTATATGAGAGTGCCCGCACGGATATACGCCGCGGAAACACTCCTGGCGAAGATGAAAAAGGACCTTACACTGCAGCAGACGATAAATGTGGCTTCGTTACCCGGTATCGTGAAATACTCAATGGTTATGCCCGATGGGCATCAGGGTTACGGCTTCCCGATAGGAGGTGTCGCGGCTACGGATTTTGAGACGGGTGTTATATCCCCCGGCGGGGTTGGTTATGATATAAACTGTGGAGTAAGGCTTATCCGTACCAACCTGAAGGAGGAGGAGGTCAGACCGCATCTGAAGGAGCTATTAGATGGGTTGTTTGAGTATATACCCGCCGGACTTGGACTTTCCGGTAAGGTCAAACTTACGGATAACCAGCTGGATGAGGTACTTCTGGGTGGATCGGAATGGTGCATAGAGAACGGTTATGGCTGGGAGGAAGATGCTGAGCGGACAGAAGAAGGTGGGAGATTGAAGGCTGCGAATCCTGCCAGGATAGACATGAAATCACGGAAACGTGGTGCACCACAACTCGGCACGCTCGGCTCGGGCAATCATTTTCTGGAGGTACAGGTGGTAGACGAGATATTTGATGAAGAAACTGCGAAGGCGTTCGGTATAGAAGAACCGGGGCAGGTCACTGTACTCATACATACGGGTGGCAGGGGCTTTTCACATGGCGTTTGTACATATTACCTGCGTACTTTCGAGCGTGAGATGAATAAAGACCCCACACTGGCGAGGATACTCAAACTGGAGCGTGAGCTTGCCTGTGCTTATCTCAGCAGTGATACGGGCATGGATTACTTTGAAGCGATGTGCGCATGTGCAAATTACGCATTTGCGAACAGGCAACTCGCAACACACTGGGTACGAAAGGTCTTTGAAGATGTTATAAGACGCAAAGCGGAAGAGATGGAGATACAGCTGGTGTACGACATCGCACATAACATAGCAAAGGAAGAAGAGCATGATGTCGAGGGTAAGCGAATGAAGCTGTGTGTACATCGTAAAGGTGCAACGAGAGCGTTCCCCGCAGGAGATGAGCGGTTACCGCAGGTTTACCGCGCAGTGGGTCAGCCGGTACTGATCCCGGGCTCTATGGGTACTCGCAGCTTCCTGGCGGTTGGCACAGAAGTGGCGAAGTATGAGACCTTCGGTAGTTGCGCTCATGGCTCAGGTCGTGAGATGAGCAGGACGGCGGCAATGCGGAAATACCGTGGTAACGAGGTGATAGCGGAGCTTAACAGGCGTGGGATAATGGTTAAGGCACGGGAGCGGAGCAAACGAGATGTGCGGAGGAAACGGGGCATACCATTTGACCGTTATGGTGAACTGGCGGAAGAGGTATCAGCCGCTTATAAAGACCCTGAAGTGGTGGTACGAAGCTGTGAAGTCTCGGGTATAGCGCGAAAAGTTGCGGCGTTTAGACCCATAGGTGTGATAAAAGGATAAACCGGCAGGGATGATCAGTATTGTGTAGATAATGCGAATAACGATAAGCGGACTCCCGGGTAGTGGCACTACCACCGTAGCACGGCTACTGTCAGCGGAATTATCGATGGAACTTATTTCAGCGGGAGAGATGTTCAGACAACTCGCAGCGAACAGGCAATTGCATCTGGCGCAGTTCAGTAAGTTGGCGGAGGAAGACGACGCTTTTGACCGCTGGATAGACGAGAAGCAGCGAGAGGAAGCCATGAAACGGGACAACCTGATTATAGAAGGCAGATTGTCTGGCTTCCTGATCAGCAATGCCGACCTGAAGATATGGCTGAAGGCGCCAGAAGAGGTTAGAGCGAAGAGGATCGCGGTACGAGAGCATATAGCTTACGAAGCGGCTTTATCTGCTATGAAAGAACGGGAATGTTCAGAATACACACGTTACATGCGCTACTATGGGATTGACCTGAACGATCTCACGAATTATGATCTCATAATAGACTCCTCACGCTGGACCGAGCGGGATATCGTAGCGATGATTCGAATGGCAAAGGAGCGTGTGAGGTAGCGGTGACGGGGGAGATAAAGTATCTGAGCGAATGGGCCAAGCAGACATTTCATTATGCGATAACGGGTATTTTTGTTGGTCTCGTCGTTGTCGGCTTCTTCCTGTGTATGGATTTCTTCTCCTCATTATTCCTGCAATATCTCGGCGGTTACACACCACCGGCGCCCAGATATGAGCGCCATTTCTTCACCTTCTCGCCACTGTTAGGTGTGGCGTTCTCTAATATGTGGTTACTGTTACCACTTGCTTTTATACCCGCATTCGGCGGGTTGATAGTGGGTGTATTGAAGTATAAGCTCTTCAGAGTGGATAAACCGGAGCTTCATGAGACTGATGTGTTCATTGATGGATTCCATAACGAGAAGGGGCAAATAAAGGCACGAGAGGGGGTGATCAGGGGTGTATGCTCGGCATTGACGATAGGTTCTGGTGGCAGTGCGGGTCGTGAGGGACCAAGTGCAATGCTGGGTGCAACGGTGGGTTCGTTATTCGGTCGGTTTTTTAAATTGGACGTACGAGAACGGCGTAAAGTATTGGCAGCGGCAGCAGGTGCGGGTATCGCTGCGATATTCAAATCACCCCTTGGCGGTGCGTTTTTCGGTATAGAAACGCTGTATCGACGAGATATGGAAGTAGAAGCACTGGTACCCGCGATAATATGCTCCATTACATCATATATCGTTGCATGCTCGTTCTTTGGTCATGGTCACCTCTATGAGATAGGAAACTACGATGTGCCCATACTAATGAAACCTTTCTCACTGCTGCTATTCTTAGCTCTTGGTCTCGCCTGCATTCCGTTCGTTTACGCATTCATCAAGTTGCTGGAGATCGTACGTACCTTCTTCTTCGGTAAGCTCCGCATACATGACTGTTTCAAACCAGCACTTGGTGGGTTAATAGTGGGTATGGTCCTGCTCATCGGTTATTTCGTCATAGATCCTTCTCATGATGCAGATAGGGGCGTAGAGATAGCGAGTGGTATCCTGGGCGGTGGTTACGGGTTCATACAGGAAGCTTTTTATGGTAAACTCGCACTATCGGTTCTCGCGTTCATTGCGATCGCAAAGATAATTGTCACGGCTGTTACGCTCGGTTCGGGTGGTAGTGGGGGTTCGTTCATACCGTCATTGACGATGGGTGCCTCGTTAGGCGGAGCAATCGGATTGATACTCAATTATTTCTTCCCCGAAACGGTGAAATACCCGTGGGTGTTCGCACTCATCGGTGCGGCTGCCTTCTTCGGTGCTGCAGCTAATGCACCACTGACCGCGTTGTTCATCGTATGTGAGATCTCGGGCTCGTATACACTATTTGTACCCGCATTACTCGCTATCATACCGGCATATTCGCTCGTCGGGCGGAGGACGATCTATCCCGGACAGTATGAGACAAGGCGCGAGTCACCGGCACACAAGCGGGAGTTCGTGGTGGATCTGCTCGAAGGGCTTAAGGTTAAAGATGCATATACGAAGGAAGTATTGACCATTCCAGGCGACAAGACGGTAAAAGAGGCGCTGTATTTCGCGGAGAAGATGGGACACATAACGTACCCGGTGGTAGATAATGAAGGAAGGTTGATAGGTATAACGACGATAATGGAGCTGGAAGAGGAGCGAGAGCGGGGTGCGGTATATAAACGTGTGAGCCAGATGTGCACCAGGGATGTGATAGTGGCATATCCTGACGAATATCTTGAGGATGTGCTTTATAAGATGGAGAAATATAATATAGGGCGTCTACCAGTGGTGATGCCGGGCGATAAAGAAGGTGGCGAAAGAAAGCTGATAGGTATAATAAGCAGGTCAGACATAGTAAGAGAGCACTGTCGCAGAAGGTCACTGCTGAAGAGTTCATCCTATGAGTGATGGCTAATAACGATAAGACCTCGAGACGGAAGATAGAACAATTGCATATAAGCATGCGCGAGGATGTGGAAGTGCGTGCACCTGGCTTTGCCGATGTACGGTTGATGCACGTAGCATTGCCCGAGATAGCGAAGGATGAGATAGACCTGAAGACCAAATTTCTCGGTTATTCGTTCAATTGCCCGATTATGATCGCTTCGATGACCGGTGGACATCCTGATACGAAGCGAATAAATGCGGTATTTGCCGAAGCGGCTGACCGGCTCGGTATCGGTATTGGTGTCGGGTCACAGCGGGCGGCACTGGAAGATGAGCGGCATGAGGACTCGTTCCGCGTGGTTCGCGATAAGGCGCCTGATTCTTTCATCTATGCGAATCTTGGTGCACCGCAATTGCTCGAATATGGCGTTGATGGCGTCGAACGGGTGATAGAGATGATAGATGCGGACGCTGTGGCGATACATCTGAATTTCCTGCAGGAAGCAATACAGCCCGAAGGGAACGTAGATGCGAGAGGATGCCTTGATGCGATAAGGGAGCTCTGTAATGAGATAAAGAAGCCCGTGATAGTAAAGGAGACGGGTGCGGGTGTCAGTTACAGCGTGGCAAGGAAGCTGGTAGCAGCGGGTGTTGCCGCAATAGATGTTGGTGGGTTCGGCGGTACGAGTCTGGCAGTAGCGGAGTTACACCGTGCGAGAGCAGAGGGGGACGATCTATCCGAGCATTTAGGTGAGCTATTTAGCCGGGACTGGGGCATATCTACCGTTGAGAGTATAGTGGAATGCAGTACACTGTCGATACCGGTGATCGCAACCGGGGGTATAAGAACGGGCATAGATGTTGCGAAGAGTATCGCGCTCGGTGCCGACATCTGCAGTGCGGCTTTACCGTTTCTTAAGGTAGTAATGGATTATTTAAACGCAGACAGGGTGATAGCGAAGATAGAAGAGATGGTGGAGGAGCTGAAGGTGGCGATGTTCTTAACGGGATGCAGTACGGTACCGGAATTGAAGGATGCAGAACTGGTTGTAACAGGCACAACGAGGGAGATAATGGAGCAAAGAGGGTTTCTGGACAGGATAAGGTTGAAGATGCGAGAATGAGGGCTTTTATTGCGGTAGATCTCTCGGAGGAGATAAGGAACAGAATAGAGGAGGTGGAACGTCACTTCAGTGAGTTTAGTGACGCGGGTGTGAGGTTGAAACTCGTCGATCCGGGTCAGGTGCATCAGACCCTGAAATTCCTCGGTAATGTGCCGGAAGAACTTATGGAGAGTATAAAGCGTGAATTAGAAGCTATAAATCTCGCACCTTTCGATATCGTACTGCGTGGTGCCGGCTATTTCCCGCCCAATAGCAGGCAAATACGGATTGTCTGGATAAGAATTGCAGACGGTGTGAAGGAGCTAAACGCTCTGCAGGAACAGGTTGAGACAAGAATGGTTGCACTGGGCTTCCCGGCTGAGAAACACGGGTTCAGTCCACACATAACGATCTGCCGTGTGAAATGGATCAAATCGGAGTCTGCCAGGCGCAGAATATTGCAGAAGATAGCCGAACTGGGCGATGTGGAACTCGGGGAAATGCGGGTGGATACCGTCAAACTGAAGAGGAGTACACTCACACCGCGTGGTCCCATCTATGATGACATATATGTTAAGAGATTGGATCAGTAAATAGAATAAACGGTAGGAATGAGGATAATAGCATCGGTGCCCGCAAAGGTGATACTATTTGGTGAGCATTTCGTGGTCTACGGTAAGCGCGCACTGGCGACTGCATTAAACTTACGACTCAATGTCGAAGTCTCGGATAGAGCTGAAGGTGGTTATCAACTCAATGTCGAGAATATACCATCGTTTGGGTTACAGATGGAGCTGACGGGCACGAAGGCGCAGCCGTTTATTGATTATGAGCAAGCGTCACGTGCGATTGTGTATATCAGGTATGCGATCAGGTATCTGGAGAGGATGTACGGGATAGATGGCGGTGTTGTAATACGGGTGAGATCTGATATACCACTATCTGCAGGACTCGGTTCATCGGCGGCAGCATCTGTCGCCACTATCGCAGCGCTCAAGCGTTATTTCGGGCTATGGAACGGTGATTTAGAGGAGCTGAGAGAGGATGCACATAACGTAGAGAAAGCGGTTCAGGGCAGTGCCAGTCCAACGGATACCGCGATATCCACTTACGGGGGCTATGTACTGATAGAAGGTGGCGAAGTGGAGCGATTGTACGATCTACCGGCGATAGACCTGGTAACAGGCACTATATGCTCTATCCCGCTGGGTATTGGTCCTGAACAATTAGACGAACTGAGATTGAAGACCCGGAAACTGGTAGAAAACGTAAAAGCGCGTAAAGAAGCATTTAGCGGCGTGTTCGAGCACATAGCCTCTGCTGCGGATGCGCTAACCGAAGAGGCAATTGCGGCATTGAGGCATCATGATTTATCGGGGCTGGGCTGTCTGATGAATATCAATCAGGGCTTACTGGATTCCTTGGGTGTCGTTCCCCGGCAGTTAAGTGAGCTGGTGAAGCTGGCACAGGAGTCGGGTGCGCTTGGTGCGAAGGTGACCGGTGCGGGAGGTCTGGCAGAACTGGGCGGTACAGGTACTGTTATTGCACTGCCGTCTGCAGGACAGAGCTATAAGCTGGCAATAGCGATGGGACTTACCGGTGCACTTGTACGGAATCTGAAGACAAACGCAGAGGGGTTGGTTATTGAAGAAGAACCGGTATGATAGATGCTTTTAGTCCCGGTACGCGGGTATGCATAGAAACCTTTGGATGTACTGCCAACGCGGGGGATACGCATAAGATAAAGGCGATACTTAAGAGTAGAGGTGCGATACCCGTGACAGATATCAGTGAAGCGGATTATGTCATTGTGAATACATGCACAGTGACGGAACGGACGGAACTGAACGTGTTGAAACGATTGGATGAGCTGAAACGGCGTGGCAAACGAGTAATAGTTGCAGGCTGTATGGCTGCGGCACAGCCGGAATTGGTGAAACGCATTCTGGGTGATGATGCGGTCATGATAACGCCCGAGATGTTATACCCGGTTATGGATATTGATTTCGAGCGTACTGATTCTACGGTAGTGGGCATAATACCAGTAGCAATGGGTTGTGTCGGCAGTTGCTCGTATTGCATAGTGAAACAGGCAAGAGGGTGGTTGAGAAGCCATGACCCGAACAGCATACGCAAAGCGCTCGAATCTGCGGTTGCAAAAGGGATTAAGGAGGTGAGAATCACTGCTCAGGATTGCGCCGCTTATGGATTAGATCACGCGGTGAAACTGCCCGAACTATTGAAGATGCTGACAGAAGTTGAGGGTGATTTCAGGATTCGCATCGGTATGATGAATCCATTCACACTCATTCAGATCATAGACGATTTATTGGACGCGTTCGATTCTGATAAGGTATTCAAATTCTTTCATGTGCCTGTTCAGTCGGGTTCAGACCGGGTGCTGAACGATATGCACCGCAAGTATAATGTCGACGATTTCATAGAGATAGTACGAAGCATAAGGAGAAGATTTCCGTATTCTACCATCTGCACAGATTTTATCGTTGGTTATCCAACGGAGAGAGAAGAGGATTTCTTAGCTTCTTTACGACTGCTTGAAGCTGTGAAGCCGGACAAGGTGAATATTACGAGGTTCTCACCGCGACCTGGCACGGAAGCATCGAAACTGAAAGATACGCTGGCACGGACCAAGAAAACGCGATCACGAATAATGGCTGATACCTACAGGAGGATAGCACTTGCCATAAATAAAAGGCTGATAGGTCGGGAACTTCAGGTCCTTGCTACGGAACGTGGTAAGAAAGGGGGTGTAATCGCACGTGATACGGCGTACAGAACGGTGATATTGGCAGAAGAAGTACCAGTTGGCTCGTTCCTTAATGTCGTTGTGACGGACGCAAGGAGCACGTACCTTATCGCCAGCGTCAGGTAGTTCCTACAATCCAGATGCTTTTTGGCTCATTATGAACATATAATCGCTATAACCGATTCTTCCAATTATGATCGCCTGGAATAAAGAAACAAATTACCAATATTTTATTTGATTTTGATCATATCATAATAGGCAATGGAAGGACGGATATATATACTGTATCACGGGTCGTTTGGTGAGCTGGTGACTGAGCATCTGGCTACAAGCGAGTTCGCGGATCTAATCGTCGGGTTCTATGATCTGAAAGTCGCGTCTGTATCGCTTGACGAGCCGGAGAAGGATATGCCCGATGATATACCCTTAACGGAATGTGACCTGTTGCTCGTGCTCGGTATATTACCAAAGGCAGGCGATCTCGTACCAATCATCGCGGCGAAGACGGGTGCGAAGGCGGTTATATGGCCCATTGAGGATCCGAACCTGATCCCGGAGGGCAGGTATTCGATAGAGGAGGAACTGAAGAAGAATGGGGTGCATGTGGAATTCCCGGAACCGTTCTGCATACTGGAAGGCAGTAAAAACGAGCTGGTGGATTCCTTTGCTGCCGTCTTTGGTAAGCCCAGATTTGAGGTGAAGGTCAACAAAAAGAAGAAGATAATAGAGGTTGTAAAGGTGATTCGAGACACGCCCTGCGGATCCGCATCCAAGATCGCTCCCAGGCTCAGTGGGATGTCCTATAATGATCTTAAGTCGTTTGAGGATCAGGTACGGCAGATGCACGATAACGAGTGTGTGGCGTACATGGGTCCTGACAGACCGATAATGCAGCAGGCGGGGGTATTACTCAGTGATGCACTGAAAGAGGCATTGCATAAGGCAGATAATAGCTATGAAAGCGGTAATACTGGCAGCGGGCAGGGGTAAACGGCTATCGGTGGTGCGAAAGGAACCAAAACCACTTATACCGCTGCTTGGACTTACACTGGTGGAAAGAGCTATCACATCACTGATCGGGTGTGGAATAACGGATTTCGTGCTCGTTGTTGGCTACCGAAGTGATGAAGTGATACGATACGTGAGCACCGTGCTGCGCGATAGGTGGCGGGGTATCAGGGTCGAATACGTTAAGAACGACGAATGGGATAAAGGTAATGGCATTTCAGTCTTGAAAGCCCGGGAAGCGGTCGATGAGGACGATTTCCTGCTGCTTATGTGCGATCATGTATTTGAGCCCGGCATTGTGGAAGAGCTACTGCAATATGCACCCCGGACGGGCAAGTGTGTACTATGCGTTGATAAGCCCGAGAACGTATTCGACCTGGAAGATGCTACCAAACTGCTCGTTGTGAATGGTGTACCTGAACGTATAGGCAAGCACATAGAGGATTATAACTCAATCGATTGCGGTATATTCTACTGCACGCCCGTAATATTTGATGCGCTGGAAGAAGCGATTGCAGAGGGTGTGACTGAATGGACGGGTGCGGTTCAACGATTGATACGGTCGGGCAAACTGGCTATTCAGGACATTAAGGGTCGATTCTGGTGCGATATTGATACACCCGCGAGTCTGAAGTACGCCGAGAAGATGATGCTACGTTCGCTCGGTAAGCCAACCGATGGCATCATCTCGAAGTATATAAATCGCAGATTCTCAACCCGGCTATTCACTCCGCTCATTCTCAAACTGTACAGGAATGTCACACCAAATCAGGTATCTCTGCTCAGTTTTGCTGTTGCTGTGATAAGTGCACTTCTTTTCTTCCTGTACCAGCCCGTTATAGGTGGTCTTTTCATCCAACTGTCAAGTATACTGGATGGATGCGATGGCGAGATAGCGAGACTTAAAAATATGACAACGGGCATAGGTGGTTTCTTCGATGCTATACTGGATAGGTACGCGGATGCGATCATACTTCTCGGAATGTTTTATTACCTGAAGTTAACGAACATGTTCAATCTTTCTGCTGTTATTTTAACTTCTGTACTGGCTATTATAGGGAGTTTGATGGTCAGTTATACTGCTGCGAGAGCGATAGCTGATTTGCATTATCGACACAGGGGAAACAGGGATCTCAGATTGTTTATACTTTCTATCGGCGGTATACTCAGCTACCTGCATCCCGTTTCGGTGTTTTCTTCCATGGTCATCATTGCTTTGATGACGAATATAACAGTGATGTGGCGCACTGCGATGTCCTTGAAGAAGTTTCGAGATTGAGTATTGCCATAAGACGTACCGGTTGACCACAAGATTACCACATGCAGTAACATCAGCGCCAGATAGGTACCGACGACGGCATACGGACGGGCAACAAACAGACTTCGTACAATTATTCGTTATCGTTATGCAGTTGTGAAATACTGAGATTGAGCAGCCGTTCAGCAATCTCATTGATCGCAGCCTTTAAAGTCTTACTGTTATCATAATCCTCCAGTATTGAATCCGGATTGGCGTTACGGTCAAAGTTCTTACCTTCAATGATCTTGATGATATTCCGCAATGCACGTTGTACATCGTCAACTATACTCACAGTTGCATATCTTGATGTACGGGACAGGGGGTTCAGATCGATAGTTATCACTTTCTTGCCCATAGCAATGAGTGCTTCACAACGATCGCCATCTTCCAGCGGTGCAAGAACGACATCTGCCGTATATATGCCATCGTGCGCAACCAGTCCACGAGCGTGCTCTATACCGTCCAGCCGGGCGTCCGGCATATCACCCAGCACCTGTTTCGCACCCTGCTCCTCAAGTAGCTTCTTTATACGTTTCACTCGCGCTTCCGTACGATAGAAGATATTGACCTCCAGCGGTGCATCTATCAACCTGCTAAGGGTGACTATCTCGGCTGATGCCAGTGCTGCAACATTACCATTCACCGATAACACCGGCTTCTTCGCTGTCGATAATATAGCAGCAGCCACTTCCGTAGCCTTTAACGCCGAGTCCATAGTCCGTTCCCCTATCAGATAATCAAATGCTTCTCCACGTCCATGTGCTATGAGACCATGCATGGAAGTGATACCTGCCTCTATACCTGCAACGAGTTTATCGCGTCTCATTAAGGATTCGTACCGCGGGTGCGACTTCGGGATTTCTATCATCTTGTTCTGCCGGGTGGTTGTGTGCTGGTGGTATCGAGCGTAAAACCGTGAATCGATCTCACCACGCAACAAATTTTCACCTCCTCTATCTGTGTATAATATTAATGATATGCTCAATAATAAAACGTAGATTATGGTGCATCCCGGCTGTTTTAAAGACACGCATTGAAGCAACAACCGCATCGGTCTGGAAGTGCATCCCAGCATATGATTTACAACGAATTTCATACCATCTCTAATATGTCACGAAATGCTTTTTATATAACCGCCGCTCATAAAATAATGAGTTGAGTGAGGAGTGAGAAAGCGATGAAAGCGATAGGTGGTATTGCGATTGGATTGGTAATAGGACTGTTAATAGGCGGAGTGGTAGGTGCATATGTGCTACCATTGCATAGTTTCAATCATAACAATACAAATACCGGTAATGCAAATACGATATCACCAGAAACTGCAGGGAATAAAGCAATTGCATTCATATCAGAGAATATCCCGCCCGGCGTTAATGCAACATTGATAAACGTGACGGAAGAGGGGAATATCTACAAAATTACCGTTAATCTGTCTTCTATGGGCATGTACCGGGTGGTAGACACGTACATGACCAAAGATGGCAAGCTGTTCTTCCCGCAGGGCATAAACATAGAGAAAGCGAAAAAGATCCGAACTATAGGTGATTTCATCATTAGTGGTGACGAACTCTGTCGTGATGAGGTAACAGGCAAACCAGCTATTTACTTCTTCGGTTCTGACGGCTGTCCACACTGCAAGTGGGAACATCCCGTGATTACAGAAGTGGCATCGAAGTTCGAAGGATACATATCATTCCACGATAACATGAATAACCTTACTGCCGATAGAGACATATTCTCGAAATACAACCCGGGAGGTGGCGTACCCACAATTGTACTGGGCTGTCGGTTCTATCGTATCGGCTCGGGTGAGAATCATGGTAGAGAACAGGAAGAAAAGATACTCACTGCGCTTATCTGTAACCTTACAGGAAACGAACCCGCAGAGGTCTGTTCCGCATCAGAGATACAAGATTTGATCGCAAAAATATCTGAAAACAAATAATAAAAATAAAAAAGAAGGAGGATTTTTTACCTCCTCTACACATATTTTAAACCCGCTTAGAGTATCTCAATAAGCCGGATATCAAATGTCAGGTCTTTGCCAGCCAGAGGATGATTCGCATCTAATGTGACGTGGGATTCTCTCACATCAGCTATAGTGAGCACGATTATACTGCCGTCTGGTTGACGGCTCTGTAACTGCATCCCTACTTCCGGCTTCAGATCTTCTGGCAACTGAGTTCTCTCAATCTCCAGTATAAGATCCTCCCGCCGCTGACCATACGCCTCCTCAGCCGGAATCTTAATGGTCTTTGATTCGCCGGGGTTCATTCCCACCACAGCTTGCTCAAAACCCGGTATTATCTGTCCGCCACCTATTGTGAATTGAAGTGGATCACCTTCAACGGAAGCATCAAATACCGTACCATCATCCAATTTACCCGTATAGTGTACCCTGACGGTATCACCATATCTCGCCTGTACCATCGCTTTTTACCTCCTTATTTAACAGTAGAATATAAGACGGGGATGTTATAAAAAGAGCAGACCTAAATCAGAGACAGGTCACTGAGAACCTGTTTCAACTTATCCTCGTTCGTCTTGCTCAGTTCACCGAGCGGCAGTCGCACATGACCCGCAGGTAAACCCAGTAGCTTCGCCGCATACTTCACCGGTATCGGATTGGTCTCCAGAAACATTGCATCGAATAGCGAGTATAACTGGAGATTGATCTCCCTCGCCCTGGTCATATCGCCGTTCAGCATCGCATTCACCATCTCGGTCATCTGTTTCGGCACTATATTCGCTGCCACCGATATAACACCCTTACCGCCAAGGCTCATTATTGGTAGGGTGAGGAAATCATCACCCGCGATTACTGTGAAGTCCAGATCTCGCTCCTTCACCAACCTTATAATCTTACCCACCTGTTTCAGGTCGCCTGAAGCTTCCTTCACACCCGTTATGTTAGCCTGTTCTGCCGCTATCTCCACTATCGTCTCGGCACTCATGTTCAGTCCCGTGCGAGATGGTATATTATAGAGAATGAGCGGTATATCTACAGCCTCACCGATCTGCCGGAAATGCTCTTTCAAGCCTTTAACGTTCGGCTTATTGTAATAAGGCGTGATGAGCAGACATGCATCCGCACCCGCATCTTCGGCGTGCATCGTCAGTTCCACCGCCTCCTTCGTGTTATTCGAGCCTGTCCCCGCTATCACCGGTACCTTCGCCGCTTCTATCACTATCTCTATAACACGTTTGTGCTCCTCATGTGAAAGTGTCGCCGACTCACCGGTTGTACCACATGGAACTATACCGGCGACACCGCCCTCTTCTACATACCGCACCAGATTCTTCAAACCTTCAACATCTATCTCGTCATTTTGGGTGAACGGTGTTATAAGCGCTGGATATACCCCTTCCATATTTAATCTCTCAGTCATCCCGCCTCACTCCTCTTCTTATGCGTTATGTAACCAGCCACACGGTTCCTCACCTCTTTGCTTCGTATATTCGTATACTCCTCTACCAGCTTCTTATTCTGGTTGAAGTCGGTAGTAAACGCCTGTATCTCCTGCAACAGTTGCCTCGATAACTTCTTTATATATGTCGGTTTAATAGTACCCACCGTTATTCACCCTCTCTATTTGTCCTCTGTTTCTAACTCTTCCTCGCAGCTCCTCAAATCGCTCACACCGATCATCAGGAATAATGCAGCGACCAAGAGCACAATAATCGGGATCACACCTAAAACCACCGTTATCAAAGCGCGTCTGAAAAGTGCCAATTCGGGCGCGACCAGCAGCCCTATACCCAATATCGCCAGTACAAGCCCTATCAGTATCTCGAGATAAGCATTCATGAATCATAAGTCACCTCCGCAAGATGAATTCCGCACTTTCCGGTTTATATTTCCAGTCGTGAGGCAATATCCCCTCTCTCACATAATATTTCACAAGCCTTCGTATCTTAGATTCCGTTAGCTGCAGCGCCCTTTTATTGTGCACATCCTTCTTATTCAGCTCGAGATGCTTCCTTATTCTGAGCGCTCTTCGCATCAGGTTCTGAAGATCCTCAGGTATCTCGGATGCGAGATTGTGCTCCCTCTGTATCTCCGTTATCTTCTTACCCACGACCTGTGGTACCCTGGGCACACCGTATCCGTCACGGAGTATTATACCTATCTTACTCGTTGAGAAACCTCGCTTAGATAGCTCAATAACTTTCTGCTCTACCTCTTCAGCATCCACACTCACCCATCCGGGTGTTCCTGCGGGTCTCTTCGAACCTGCTTTACCTCGCCGTCTTGCATATATCCTTGCCATTACCCCTCTTTTATATCTAATCCTCTACAATATATATACCTTATGAGTCCCTTCGTACCCAGCATCAATATTTCGCGCCTGGTTATCAACTCACGCAATACGCGTGATGGATAATCCATATCGCCCTCCCGCTCTATACGCGTCCGTCCACGTTCCAATACGCGGAATATCATATCAAACTCATCATCTCTCAACACGCACCTTAACCTGTGGATCCATACACCGAAAGCGATCTCCATCCATATTTCCTTACGCCATCGGCGCTCATAATCATACAACGCGTGCATATCGTCGTTAGAAGCGGCTATTGCGGCTATTTCACCCGCTATCTTGCCACATTTCATGCCATAATATACACCCCCACCCGTTATCGGCTTGACCTGCGCTGCAGCATCACCGACCAGGATAACACCCGTATCCTTCATTACCCGCACGGTCTTCGGTGGTCTTAAACTGGTCGCCGTAATGGGGATCTCTCCACCGCTATACTTAATGTACGGACCCTCAGGATACGAACCACGATTGTAGCCCTTTATCATATGCATGAACTTCTTGAAATAATGCATGGATGTTGAACCCGACACCGAATATCGCTTATCTATGCACAGTCCAAACCTGGCATTGCCATCGCCCAGTGGTATGATCCACGCAAAGAATCCCGGTGCTATACCCCTGCGGACAAATATCTCAGCGCAGTCACCAGCTTCATGGCGCCCCTCTACCTGTACACAACTCAGCATATACTTCCTGAATTTCAGACCCGCCATGTCTGCTACTGCAGACCTGACCCCATCCGCGCCAATGACCACTTTTGCACCTATTTCTTTGACTTCGTTTCCTTCGCTCACCCTTATCTTCATGCCTTTTACGCTGCCATCAACAGTCCCGGCTACCATGTCTATCACCCTGCTATTCGTGATAAGCTCGGCACCGCTCTTCAACGCCTCCCTCGCCAATGCCCGATCAAATAAGTCACGTCTTATCGCATAAGCGCGCTTGTCCGCTCGTGCTTCTATATGCATATCATGATTCGGGAAATGGATGATAGCACCCTTCAGCTCGTTACTCATGAAAGACCCGGTATCCCTCAGTTCGCTCTCTACCAGTGTCCTACCGCTTACCAGCCCGGCACAATGCACAGGTACACCTACATTTGCGTTCTTTTCAATGATCAGTGTAGATGCGCCGCTCTTTGCCGCGTATTTCGCCGCCATGCAGCCAGAAGGACCTGCACCAACCACTACAACGTCATACATCCCTTTTTATATTTGAAGCGGATCTTATAATCAAAGTATATTAAGGAGGTGAGAGAGATGGCAATATCAAAGTCGAAACAACCCCGGAAACAGAGGAAAGCAAGGTTCGATGCACCACTGCATGTACGACGCAAGTTCATGAGTGCACCGCTATCCCGGGCATTGCGTGAGAAATACCAGCGCCGCAGTTTCCCGGTACGAAAAGGCGACACGGTGCAGATAATGCGGGGAGATGATAAGGGAACGGAGGGTAAAGTCCGGTCGGTAGACCTGAAGAGAGGCAGGATAACCGTGGAGGGCGTGGTTGTCGCGAGGGCGGACTTATCGGAGGTGCCCCGTCCCGTACATCCTTCCAACGTACAGATAACGAAGCTGGACCTGAAAGACGAGTGGAGAGCAAATGCACTGGCGCGAAAATAGGATAGGTAAGCTAAAAAAGCGCGTATCTGGCTAAATCGGCTCTCCCGTTAACGCCCTGTGTAGCTTCTTCAACCGTTCAATTGCAGGATGATTCTCCCCTAATTTCTCTTTGAACTTCGATATTGTGTGTTCGATACTTGTCCTCCTGGTTCCTTCTATCAGGCAGTCCGCGTATGTCACTATCTTCTCTTCCATTGTCTCGGGCAGGAAATCCTCGGCAATTGGCAATCCCAGAAGTTCTGCCTCTTTCGCCGTAAGCCCTGCACCAACATGCCTCTGTATTATCCTCACCAGCTTATCACCCAATCCCAGCGCTCTCGCGATCTCACCACCCAGAAAACCATGCTCGATACCATGAGTACGCGCCCTGCCGATATCATGAAGCATTGCACCGGTAAAAACCAGTTCTTTATCTACCCCTTCTTTCGTATCTGCTATCTCCAGTGCAAGCTCGGCAACCGCGATACAGTGCTCAATAACTGCTTCCTCACATCCAACAGCTCGCAGTAATTTTATGCATTTACTTCTCAGCTGCTCCTTATCTGCTCCTTCCACCGCTCTATCTTATCTATTTCGGCTTCTAACTCTCTTATCAGATCCTTATTATCAACATATTCAAAATCAGAACCACATTCATCACACCGGAAATCCATCGCCGCTGCCTCCTCAAACAGTACACGCTGGCATTTACACCGATAGAATACGCCGCTCTTCTCACGGTCCAATCGGGTCCTTAGCTCTTTCAGCTTGTTCTCTGCCTCCTCTTCCATCAGTTTCCTGACATTGCTGTAATCGAACCGCCATAGATAGGTCACCCAGCCGCTATTATCATCCCGTTCGGTTCGGTATTCTGCTATCCGGTTCTCATACAGTGTGTACAGTATCTTCCTTACCTGTGTGAGTTTCGTATCACTCAGCCTCGCAATCTCTTCATCTGTTATTTCACCATCAGGAACGTTCATTATTATCTGCAGCCCCTCATCCCCTATTATCTTCCGGAAATACTCCTTCACCATGTCGTGCGCCAACATACTGTAAAGGATATAGAGCTTGTGTAAATTAAAGTTTTTGGATTTTTTTTGCCTGTAAATCGAATCCGGGTATAACCGGGGGTCATGGGATATGTATCTCTGGCGAATATATCATATTTTCCGGTTCCCACAACCCTCTACGGAATGGCTATTTATCCACCGGTTTTAATTTGATCCTGGAATTCTCGCCTCAGCTCCTCCGCTCTCTCTGCACCTATCTCCACCATCTTCATTATTTCCTCTTCGCCTATGCTCCCGCTCCAGTATTTCTGCATCCCGGATATGGTTCCGTCCTCATTAAAGATCACCGTCAGTCCACTTGCCGCTGCATTCTCCTCGTTATAACTTGGATCAACAAGAATCTCACCACCTATCTCCACCATCGTCACCGCCACCGGTCTCTCCTGTATATCCAGTGTATCTTTTCCTGTTAGACCGTATCTCTCATTTGGTATGCGCGTGTTAAGCAGTGAAGCAACAGCACCAAGTGTCGCAGCATCTACAAGATTACCATCGTTGTCCAGAACATGTATATCGATAAAGACAATCCAGACCTTCTCCCCCTCTTCTATGCACAGCTCACCCAGGTCAATAGCCTCAGAGCCACGAATTCCGCGATCCACCACCCTCGCCAGCTGCACACTATCTTCATTTGGTGGACCCGGTTCGAATTCCGGTGATGCTAAGGGAACCAGCTCGGCATTTGTTATTATCACACCTTTGTCTGGTGTATCGGGAAAAGGCTCACCCAGGCCGAGTTTCACGCCCACTATCACTTCTGTATTGCCTATCTTCACCCGGGCAGACCCTTCTGCCTTCTTTATCACGCCCGTCTCCAGTTTTATCTCTCGATAGTCCAGAAGACCCCTACCATCCTCTCGCATGCCTCCACGAACAAGGTTGTACACGTAATCCCTCTTCACATCATCCATAATCTCAAGTCCCATCTTATCTATCACCCCTTACATCTCGCTGTATCGCTCTATCAGCGCTGTCCGTTGTAACTCATAAATCTGCCGACAGGCATTCATCGCGAGCTTCAACCCCTTCTTGAATTCATCCTTTGTCATACGACCATCCATCTGAAGTGAAGTTATCACATTTCGTCTGACTATCATTGCTATTGGCATGTCCGCTTCGCCGTTATTATCCTCCACAGCATTCAGATCAAGTACCACTTCCCCATCTATCTTGCCCACGGCAACCGAAGACACAAGGTCTCTCATTGGTATACCCGCATCTGCAAGTGCGACTGAGGCAGCATTTATGCCTGCTGTCCTCGTACCGGCATCCGATTGCAGGATCTCCACATATACATCTATCTCGGTCTTCGGGTAATACTCCTTCAGGATAACGGGTTCCAGTGCCTCTCTGCTGATTTTGGATATCTCCACACTCCTCCTATCAGGACCGGGTCGCTTCCTATCCTCAACAGAGAACGGCGCCATGTTATATCTGTATTTCAGTACCGCCATCTTCGCATCCTGCGCGTGTCGGGGATGCATCTCTCTTGGTCCATATACCGCTGCAATCACTTTGTTATCACCCATTTCAAAATAGCACGACCCATCTGCTCTCTTCAATACTCCTACCTCTATCTTTATCGGTCGAAGTTCATCAAAACCCCTACCATCCAGCCTCTTTCCATCTTTTATAAGCTCTATACCTTCCTCTTTCATCTTTTTATCACTTTCCTGATCTTTTTGCGGGAAGAATGAGTGTCCAGGATATGCGCAACCCTGTCGGTCAGTCCGGACGTATGTGCTTCATTTGCTATCATCAGTATCACCTCTGCAGCGATATTCATACCCTCCTCATGCCCTTTTAGCCAGATACGCCCATTTTTCGCGACAAATATGAAGCATTTGCATTTATCCTTCAGCATCTTGATCATAGAGCCTTTTCTTCCTATAATACGGGGTACCTTGGTGTATGGTATCTCTATCAACCGTCCGGCACTCCCTATCTGGAAATCTTCCATCAGTCTCAGATCTACCCGCATCATCACATCTGTATTAATCACTTTCGCAACTATCAAATCCCCTATGTCGAGATAGGTATGCATATTACCGAAATCAATTCTATTTTCTCCCGGCATCTCAGACATATGTAATCGTGCCTCATACGGTGAGGCGATATCAACAATCCAGTAGGGGAAAGAGATCTCAATTATTTTCCCTATCACTACATCGCCCTTCGAAGGCATATACTTACCGACAAAAGGCACCACTTTTATCTCCTCTTTCTCGTCTACCACGCCATAGTGCATTGCATAGACCTTACCATTCTCGACATAGGTCCCCTCACCTGCACGATCCACAGCGTCTGAGATGAAATCTCCCGGAATTACTACTTTATACATGTTACATCATCACTTCACGATACGAGTCTCAACCTCACCCCGCGTTATCGCGCTTAAGAACGAGAGGAGTTCGTCTTTCATACCTGCAGGGACCTGTATCAGCGCTATGAATGAGCCATCACCCTGCCATTCCTCCCGTACAACATGATACTTCTTCTTCAATTCGTAGACCCTGCCCGTGTAAGCCGGTGGTATCTTCACCGCTATCTCACTCTCCTCCACCTTTATCGGTATTACCGCTCGTAGTGCCTTCACCACCTCCGTCACCATAGCATCTACGCTCTTGAACGGATCTATATGCACCTTCGCCTCGTTCATTGCTATCTCTATCCGGGATGGTGGATGCGGAGCACCCGTCTGTGGATTGATAGAAATACGAGCGATCCGATCGATCACCATTTTCCGCTTCTCCTCCACCTTCTTCCGCCTCTGCTCTGTAGTAAGCTGTACTTCACCCTCTCGGATTATCCGCCTGGCTATCTCGTTAACATCGGTTGTAGAGAAAACTTCCTTCAGGTCTCGTTCTGTAGCCTTCTCACCCCTGGAAGCCTCCTCAAATATCTCTTCAACTGCCAGAACCTCGTCCATCTCCACTTCTGATCTGCCACTCCGGACTAATTCCACCTTCTCAGGGTCAACAAAAACCTCAAAACGCTTCTTACCGTGTTTATACCTCGCTATTACTGCCTTATCCAGACTTACCATATCTACTTATTTTCCTTATCCTCCCCTTTACCGGTGTCTTTATCTTTTGCCTCCTTCTCGTGCTTCTTCTTCACTTTCGTTATATATGGTGCTAATTCCTCAGGACTTACAATCCTGAACGTACCCTTATCCAGCTCTGCTATTCCCGAATCCACTGTCATACCGTCTATCTTACCGTCTGTTATTCTGTATAACGTCTCCAGTCCGAGCAGCATACCCTCCTCAAGCGTTATGTCCTCGTCGTACATCTCCTCAAGCATCTCTGTTACTACTGTCCTGCCAGAACCTATCGCAGTCGCTTTGTACTCCAGCAATGCCCCGCTCGGATCGGTTTCGAGCAGATAGTTCTCTCCATTATAAACACCGGCAATAAGCAATGCGGTGCCAAAAGGTCTGAGTCCACCTATCTGCGTATATGCCTGCTTGAAATCGCATATCTTCTTCGCAAGTGTCTGCACGTCTATCGGCTCGTCATAAATGATCTTGTTTATCTGCGCTTCCACTCTGCCCTTATCTATCAATATCCGTGCATCTGCGACGAGTCCTGAAGTAGCTGCACCTATGTGCTCATCTATCTGGAATATCTTCTCCACGGAACCGCCTTCCAGCAGTCGTGAAGTCAATCGTTTGTCCACTAAAAGGATAACACCTTCTTTCGTCTTTATACCAACGGCGGTGGTACCCCTCTTCACTGCTTCACGTGCGTATTCTACCTGAAACAGTCTACCATCAGGGCTGAATACCGTTATCGCCCTATCATAGCCCATCTGCGGCATTATCTGCATTTCTTTCTATCACCTTCCTATGGACTCGACGGGATTTGAACCCGTGGCTTCCTCCTCGCGAAGGAGGCACTCTTCCACTGAGCTACGAGCCCTTATTTTTATAATATAGAATAGTTAATATAAGCTTTCTAAATGGACACCCTTATCGCTGCCTCGCTTGTAGCACTGGGCTTCGTTACCGGACTGAGTGGTGCTGTGTTACCCGGACCATTCCTCATATTCGTGCTATCGGATACCATGCGAAAAGGCGCTTTATCCGGTCCTCTCACCGTACTCGGACATATCTCCGTGGAAATACCCGCAATAATCGCGTTGCTCTTAATCGGTATGCGTTTTGAGCATTACTTCATCGAATTTAAAGCGCTTATCTATCTAATTGGGGGTATCACGCTCCTTATAATGGCTTTACATATTGTTCGAGAGGCATTGAGCCCTTCCTCCCATAAGGCAAACGTGAGCTACCGATACGAGAGCTCTGTAATCGGTGGCTTCCTGTTTACTGCTTTCAATCCCTCATTCATACCATGGTGGGTAACCGTGGGCTGGGCAACTCTGATCGCAGGTATGGAATCACCCGTCTGGAACGGTGTACTATTCGTGATTATAGGTCATTTCCTATCGGATTTCGCATGGTATTCCTTTGTATCACTCTCGTTCTCACGGGGCAAGAGATTCCTCTACGGGTGGCGTTATGAAGTGGTGATCTCCTCTCTCGGTATTCTCATGTTAGCCATAGGGCTCACATTCATCATCATCGGTTTCTTCGCACTCTCATGATCAGCGATGCACACAGGAATGCAATCAAAGCCAAAATGACATAAAAACCCGGTACGCTGCCTGGTGTGTACTCTGGACGATTGGTCGTGTTACTGACACTCGCATTCTGTAACTCGAGCGAGACCTCCAGCGGTATGTACACCTCAAATGAGAACGTTTCATTATCTCTACTTCTACAATTCAGACTCAGTGCCTGCTGATATATACCGGGCGGTATTGTGCCATTAACAGTAAAGCCCAAAATTGCTTCTCGCGCTTCGTTTCTTTTTATAGCACCGATAAACACTCGTTCCTGATCAAACTCGAAATCAGACTTCTCTGGCTGGATATATACCGATTCCGC
This sequence comes from Methanosarcinales archaeon, assembly GCA_025464325.1. Classification (GTDB taxonomy): domain Archaea; phylum Halobacteriota; class Syntropharchaeia; order Alkanophagales; family Methanospirareceae; genus G60ANME1. The sequence continues at coordinate 28,472 of JAODGH010000035.1, forward strand.
ATCTTCTGAACCACGATTCGCTATCTTCAGATGCAGCCTGACATGGTCACCGGCGTTTATATCTGCGGGTTCCGTGGCATAAGATACAAGTTCAAGTTTGGGTTTACCCATCACCGTCAATTTTATCGTCATGTCTTCTTTATGCACGTTATCACTCATGTCCTTATAGGAGATCACAAGCGGGAGCAGATACGTATCGGGTTTCGCACCATTCAGGACGTCTATATGGAACACCGCAGAAAAGCCTTTACCGGTATCTAACCGCGCTATGTACGCACGGTCGGAAGCGGACCAGGAAGCTTTAAAATTATCGTTGCAGCCAAGATGTACTTCGACATCCTTCGCATCCGCATCTCCTGTGTTCCATATAACCGCTGTTAGCTTGACGTCTTCATCTCCCGCCCTTATATACGCCGGATCGGTGTACACCTTACCAATACCCAGATCAGGCTTGCCCTTCACTATAAACGTTATTTCAGATACCGGCTTATCAACCTGAAAACCCATCCCCGCTTTGGGATCGTAAACATAGGTGTTCGGTAAGCACACGTAACCCCAGTTGGGATCATGATAACATTCATTCCATGAATATGTGGCGGGTATAGTGTAGACTCCCTCATGAACGCCCGCATCCACGTGTACCTTTATCTTCACTTTCTTCTCGCTCCATGCACTTAAGGAGGGAATCTGAACAACTGCGGGTCCCACAACCGATATATTCTGACGATCCGAAACTTTGAACTCGATCCTTACGTCCCGGGCATCTCGTACACCGTTGTTTCTCACGGTTAGTGTTACCTCGGTGGTCGTACCCGGGTGAAGTACTGATGGCTTCACATCTGTTATAACCGCGGAAGAGAGCACCGCATTGACCGGTAGTACCGCCACAGAAATAAATAGCACGATCATCGTTGCAATTACAACTGCGCCGATTGCCGCACCCCGATTCGCTACTCGCTGCATAATAGCTATAACTTATACTATAACGTGGTTCAATAAAAGTGTATCTATAATTATATGCTCAGATTCATCCCTCGGTGTAAGCCATTTCAACTTCATATTGAAGAGCATATACCAATCGTGTTATTTTTGGATCACCATACCCTCACCGCCGCCGCGGGTACCAGTCAGACTACAGGCAGCTCACTCAGAAGCGGATTTACGGGCTTATTTGCATTTTTCAATATGACTGGAGCGCTTGTTGAATGCATCGATTAAGGAAAGTAAGCATAGCATCACGAACATGGTTCTTCTTTGGTCATCCACCCCGGGAACTGGTACACAATGATTAAATAAGTGATATTTCTCATGCATGAGCAGTGGTAAAATGATATTTTAGCAAAAATCGGGACATATGCCGAAATTTAGTTTCGAGAGAAAGTTGACATCACCTGCTGTGTTGCATAATTAAGT
>JAODGH010000043.1:0-693 GCA_025464325.1 Methanosarcinales archaeon
ATAGCGATGCTCGCAGTGGCTATCGCTCTCGTTCTTACGGGCTATCTGCACGAGAAACGCCAATCACGTATGAAATGACTTCTACCACGATACTTCAGCCATTGATACGTTCGCAGCGTCAATATGGTATGGTGTCGCCTGGTTGACAAATACACGCTACATGTTTTTAAACCCGCTTCGACTAATGGCATTAAAAAATAAATGCAAAAAAGAAAAAGAGTTGTACCAATCTTTTTTCTCTATCTTTTCGCAGTCTTTTTCAGTACTTCTTTCTCCTCCACACCACAAGCACAACCAGTCCCGCGCTCAGCAGCAATATAGCTGGCAGTTCCGGTACCGGATAGCCGGGATCAGAGGAAGGACTCTCGATATACGAATCGTTGCCTGGACCCCCATAGTATATCCGGAGTTCATCCGTTGGACAGTCCCACGACAGTCGAACAGCGAGCCAATCGCTGACATTAAAGTCCTGTGTCGTCGATGGGTTATCCTCACAGGTGATATTCCACAGGTGTCTGGATCCCGCTCCGTTTAAATTCAGTGTACCACTGGCAATAACAGTTACGTTCCCGGTGCCATTCTCCAGCCTGCAAATCTCAACGGTGAGATTATGACCTATCTCATCACCCTCTATACTTTCCGTTCGGATATGCGCCTTCCACGGTTTCTCACCAAATCCGAGATCGCATTTCG
>JAODGH010000043.1:953-5366 GCA_025464325.1 Methanosarcinales archaeon
GTTCCATTTTCGTAATAAACATACCCATAGATAAAAAACGGTGTTGCAGGTTGTGCTACTACGGGCATGGTTGTGCACATCAGCATGAATAACACACCCCACACCACTCTTCCACTCATTTCATTTCCTCCTCCCTTTCTCCTTCGGATATCCGATCACCCATAATCCACACAAACACATCCCACATCGTCTGACCGGGCTAAAGACCGATTTATATCCTCCCAACTCCTCCGTTATCATCCCCTCATTTCACCCCTTTTGTGTGACATTGGTAACAACTTTGTCATCATTAATAAAATCATTTTCGGTTTATTTTCGATTGGAATGTTAAATACCGCAACCAATAAATATTTTAAAGGTATGCAAATGCATATTAAAAATGTTTAAATAACGAATTAAAGTCTACAAAAACGATATTTCACTTAAAAAGCACGAATATTGCTGAATATTTTTTTATATATTATGAATCAACCGGCATTGATTCTCACATAGTCACAGGTGAGGTCACAGCCCCATGCAGTTGCCTCGCCATCGCCTTCTCCTACGGTAATCTCTATAACTATCTCCTCACCGCTCAAAACTTCACTGCGATTCGTGATGATCCGCCCCCCTCTCACGATGAGTGCTTCCTCGTCATGACTGCGAAAGCCCACTGTGATCTCATCCGGGACAACATTATCACTACTGCTCCCAATGGCGGCTATTATACGCCCGCAAGCGAGATCCGCACGAGCACCGAAGATCGCGCTCTTCACAAGCGGTGACCTCAGTATCGCACGAGCTATCCGTTTAGCCTCGTCATCTCCTGATGCACCTCTTAATCGCACCTCGATAAACTTCGTCGCACCTTCGCCGTCCCGGGCTATCAACTTCGCAAACTCCCTGCATATGTACTCCAGACCACTTCTGAAGGTATCCTCGCTTATCTCCTTCTCACCGGTCGATACAAGCAGTACCATATCGTTCGTGCTCATATCTCCATCCACAACTATCATATTGAACGATTTATCGCAGGCATATCGCAGGCATCTCCGCAATGCTCCTGCATCCAGTTTCGCATTCGTATAAATGAACGATAACATGGTGGCCATATTCGGATATATCATCCCAGAACCTTTTGCTATTCCTCCTATCGTCACTTCTCCGATCCGTATAGCGCGCTCTTTTGGGAATGTATCTGTTGTCATGATCGCCTTAGCCGCCGCTGTACTGCCTTCCGGATAAGAGGTCAACCCCCCCGCAACTTTCCGTACCTGTTGTTCTATCAGTTCCATATCCAGTTGCTTACCAATGGGTCCGGTAGATGCAACTGCTACCTCCTCCTCCGATATGCCCAGTGCAGAAGAAGCGAGTTTTGCCATCTTTACCGCGTTTTGCATACCCTCTTCACCTGTAAAACTGTTCGCACAACCGCTATTTGCGACTATTGCGCCGATACGTCCATTTTTTTGGAGCAGCCTCTCGGTAAATATTAACGGTGCGGCTTTCAGTTTATTCGTGGTGAACACACCAACAGCGACTCCAACACCCTCTATCAGTGCCAGTCCCTTGTTGTTCTCCCTTACTCCATGTGCCCGTACGCCCGGAACCGCACAGACACCACCCAATAGCTCTTCTATATTCACTGTCATTGATCTCCTGTGGTCTTATCCCTGCTCGACCATTGCCAGTATGCCCGGTCATATCCGAGCTCTATACTCATATCTACGAACCTGATGTGTTCCCGGACAAGATGTTCCACCTCTTCATCTCGTACTATCTCGTCTCCAAACATCTCGCGTTTTAGTTTCGCACTCAGGATATCCAGTGGCTTACAGGGTTTATCCACTACGATCTCCTTTACATGGAACCCATGCCCGGAAAGAGAATTTAAGACCTCTCTTGACGCATCCAGACAGATGTTCCGCACTTTCGCTCTCGCGGCAATATATTCCGCTTCACTAACCGCGGATTTCAAGCTCGTAAAGATACTGTCTTTCAAAACGTCCTTCCATTCATTAACATCTATCTTACCCATCTTCGCTTTTGCTGTAAGAATCAATGTTCTGACCGCTGTATCTCGTGATAAAAGTGGCGAAGCACCATCTCTGTAACAATACAGCTCGAGGTTGCCGAGCACCGGCAGACATTCTAATAATGGTCTGGCAGCCCAATAATCATGTGTATCTTCCGGATCGTGTATCAGTCCCACCTGTTCCATCTCCTCTATCATCAATTCAGGAGCGCTACCCCGGGCTATCTCTCTTATAAAATCTTCCTGATTACGCGTGAAATCCATAAACAGGCATTCGTAACTGCTCCGTACTAAAATACGAGCTGCCTTGCTCTTTGAATACCGTGTATTGACAGTTATAAGGTTTGTTATCTCCTTCATCTCACTAAAACTATTTAATATAAAATAATATAACTTTTTATCGCGGGCTCGTGGTCTAGCAGGTAATGACGCCGCCTTCACGAGGCGGAGATCATGCGTTCGAATCGCATCGAGCCCATATTCAAATCCTGTGTTAGAAGTTATAGAGCGTGAAATATAGCAATTTATAAATACCATGCGTGGATATCTACCAAAGCGGAGGGAATGAAGATAGCATTCTACTATAGATGCGTTAATGGTGGTATAAGGACGCATGTGATGGCATTATCACGAGAGTTTACGCGAATGGGGCATGAAGTGAAGCAGATAAATCAGTATGCTCTTGGCTCTTTTATGCTCGGTAATTCAACCGGCGGCATATCTTATGGGTTTGATCTCGCCTTGAAGAAGATAAAGAATGAAGTAGAAGATTGTGATATCCTGCATATACATCACGCTGCCACATTCTCGGAATTCTTGCTACCCTTCTCGTCACTTTGCTATGAGTGTGATATAATCAATACCTTCCATATCCCGGTTGGCAACAATTTTGGTGGTGAGATCGCGAAAGCGCTGATAGGTGCACTGGCTTCATTATATGATGGGCGCTCAAAAAAGTATATATCGGTAAGTTCGGAGATAGCGGCAGATATTCAACAGCATTGCTTCAAGACCGAGACCGTGGTTATACCCAACGGGGTGGATATAAACAGGTTTCATCCACCGGAAGAAGCCAGACGAGACCGACGTGGCATATACATCGGCTATCTGGGACGATTATCCCCGGAGAAGAACATATTGAACATGATAAAAGCGGTGAAAGCGCTGATGCTTGAATCATCGCGTCCGCTATATCTGGTGATTGCAGGTACCGGACCGCTATACGAGCGTGTAAAACGATTTGAAAACGACCGTATAAAAGTGCTGGGCTATGTTGAGGATGCCGCTTCGTTCTATCGCAGCTTGGACATCTTTTTACTGCCATCCAAGCTCGAAGCACAGCCAATTGCACTGCTTGAAGCTATGGCGTCGGGATTGCCTATAATCGCAACTGATGTCGGCGATAACAAATATTATATACAGGGTAATGGCATCCTTTGTGGCACCACCGTGAATGAACTGAAAGAAGCGATAGAAGAGATGCTGTGCTCGGATTTCACTCGTATGGGCATGGAATCCCGCAGGATTATCGAACGCGGGTATTCCTGGGATAAGATCGCCGCACGTACTCTGGATGTGTACCGAAAATAATAAAAGTTATGAGCACTTTACTGAATATTGTATGAAATTCTGTCCTAAGTGTGGTTCAAAGAATCTTAATTATTTGCCATGGCTTGGTGAGATATACGAATGCCGCGATTGTGGTTATCGTGGTCCCCTGGTAGTCGAAGATGGTGAGATAGCAGAAGCGCTAAAGAAACGGTATGACGATAGCGACAAGGAAGAGGGTTAAATAGCTATAGCTATTTGCTACTAAATTGTACGTTATCAAGCCAGCCGCAGTCGGACCCTTCGGTTATCGAGGCATCTTTCGTATAGCACCATTTAAGTCTGTGACTGCCCGGGCTGAGCATATAGCATTTCCGCTGCCAGTTAGTGTCACCGGAGATCCTGCTACGTTGATGCTCATCGATATAGAAAGATAGGAAATCGAAGAAAAGCTCGGAAGATACACGCCAATCGAAACAGATACGACCGGGACCCGCAAGGGTTGTTGTGATGCAAGATTGATGATTATGGGTTATGTGACCACTCTGAGCGGCATCACCGCCGTAATTCGACACGCTACGCTCGCCGAACCAGCTATCGGTTTGCCACGGTAACTCGTAATTATCCAGGGCATTGCCTAATGATACATGAGAAGGAGAAGGATTTGGAGTTGGAGAAGGAGAAGGAGTTGGAGAGGGAGTAGGAGTTGGAGAGGGAGTGGGAGAAGGAGAAGGAGAGGGGGTAGGAGAAGGTGAGGGGGCAGGAGAGGGAGAAGGAGAAGGTGCTGGTGAGAAGGTAATATGATCAAGCCAGCCGCAGTCGGACCCTTCGGTTATCGAGGCATCTTTCGC
>JAODGH010000045.1:0-10781 GCA_025464325.1 Methanosarcinales archaeon
CACTCCAGTCTCGCTTATCTTCGTGCTTCTTACCCCAACGCTCTTTCTTCATATCCGGTACATAGGAAATTGCCGATATTAAAAGATTGTGCAACACAGCAGCTGCTGATATAGCTTTATATCAGACTCCATCCGTATTGTAATGAATTTCTGTTCGCATCCATAAATGAAGCACACCTGAAACGGGGGTGACCGCATCCTGATGGACAATAGACGATATCGTCGAGCATTGAATATGAACTGCTCATGGTACGCGAAATGGTCAGCTTGAAACAAACCCGGTGCTATCTTAAATCTAATATAGCAGTATCAAATTAGTATACGGAAAGAGGTGGCAAAAGTGAAGAGAGAGGCGTGTTTAACGGGGTTAGTGTCGTTATTAGTGATTTCCGCCTTGCTATCGCCGGCTCTGACTGCTAGTGTGGCAACATCGGGTGGCGTCAAGATCGTTTCACTGCGTACAGATAAAGACGTGTATCATCTCGGTGAGAAGATGGTAATCACGCTATCTGTGTATTCACCGGGGGATATGGATAACATCCGCATAGATGTATCGGGACTACGGGGCAGGCATGGTCACAACCTGATCGACATCTCACGACGAGTGAATCTGTCTACCGGAATAAACAGCCTGAACTTATCGTACCGGATACCTTCCTGTGGATGTGCCGTACGCTATGGGAACTACATCCTTAACGTGTCGGTGAGGTATGATGGAGCAATAGTGAATGCTACTCACGGTATAGCACTGACCGGGCAGGGCAAAGTGACTTATGTCGCAATCATGATTGATGAGGCAAAACGACTGATAGAGACCGAGGATGTTACGTTACTGGATGTACGAACGGCTGAAGAGTACAAGGAAGCGCATATACGGGGTGCGATTTCGATACCTCTCGCCGAACTGGATAATAGGACCGAAGAACTGAATAAAAGCAAAAAGATCATTGTTTACTGCTGTAGTGGTCTTCGAAGCGCAAAAGCGAGTGACATACTTATAAAACATGGCTTCAAGCGGGTTTATAATATGATCGGTGGTATAACAGCATGGCAGGAGCATGGATATCCAGTCACAAATAATGATGTAAAGGCAGTTACAGGCATATCAGGGCTTCCAGTGACTATTGCCGCTTTGATCACTACCGTATATATGTTAAGACGCAGACGAGATGGAGGTGACTATACGAAATGATAACAGAAGCGGATTTCTCGATTGATGGACTCGTAGCGAGGATGAAGAAAACAGATATGGGTGCTATCGTTATATTCCAGGGTATGGTGCGAAACGGAAGCGGAGTAACGGGCATGAAGATAGAAGTGGATGCTGAGGAGTTTGAGAATGAACTGGTACGATTGAAGCAAGAAGCTACGCGACGGTTTAAGATCGAGGCGGTGGAGATCGTACACCGTAGAGGGTTGTTACGGACCGGTGAGAATATAGTAGCTATCGTTGTCGGTGCAAGACACCGAAAAGACGCTTTTCGAGCATGCGAATTCTTGATCGATGCGATAAAAGGCAGTGCTGCGATAGTGGAGGAGGAGTTATATGGAGAATAAGCTATAGAGGGGCGGCTAAGTTTTATGAGGCTAAGTTTTATGGGCGATAAGGCTTTTATTTAGCCCCGGGAATATTTTTAATCATGGGTCGACCACTGATTGTGCAGAGTGACAGGACGATTCTACTGGAAGTGGACGATCCTGCATTTGAGGATGCTCGTGATGCTATAGCGCGATTTGCCGAGCTAATTAAGAGTCCTGAGCATGTTCATACATATAAAATAACCAATCTATCGCTCTGGAACGCAGCAGCTACTGGCATGACCGCATCCCAGATTGTTGACGCTCTGGAATCGTTCAGCCGCTACGAAGTACCGGATAATGTCATACGGGACATAGAGGACTATATATCGAGATATGGGCGACTGAAGCTGGAGAAGCATACCGGGGCGATTGTACTAAGGAGTGATGATGAGATACTGCTGAGAGAGGTAACGATGAACAAAACTGTTCAGCGCTATCTGACGGGTGAGGAGATAGACGCCCGAACGGTGGTTGTGAAGCCAGAAGCACGTGGCTACATAAAGAAAGCGCTTACTGATATTGGCTTTCCTGCTGAAGACCTCGTGGGCTATGCAGAAGGTGAATTTTTCCCGTTACATCTGCGTGAGACCACGAAAGCGGTATTGCCGTTCTCGTTGCGTAGGTACCAGAAGGAAGCGATAGACGCGTTCTATGCAGGTGGTAGTGCAGTGGGTGGTAGTGGCGTTGTAGTACTCCCATGTGGTGCCGGTAAGACGATAGTGGGTATAGGGGTAATGGCAAAAACTGGAGACCAGCACGCTTATAATCACTACCAGCACGGTCGCTTCACGCCAGTGGCGAGATGAGCTGCTGGATAAGACAGACCTGGTGAGTACAGATATAGGCGAGTACAGTGCCGAGAAGAAAGAGATCAAGCCCATAACCATTGCGACTTATCAGATCATAACCTACAGACCGAGACGAAAAGGGCTGATTGGTAAAACAAATAAAAATACAAACGCAAACGCAAATACAAATACAAATACAAATACAGATTACCCTCATTTCGCGTTATTTAACGAACGGAACTGGGGTTTGATAATATATGATGAGGTGCATCTGCTGCCAGCACCGGTATTCAGAGTGACCGCTGAACTGCAGGCGAAACGACGGCTGGGACTGACTGCGACTCTGGTACGAGAAGACGGCAGGGAGCGGGATGCTCACTTATAGGACCCAGGCGATACGATGCACCATGGAAGGCGTTAGAACAGCAGGGATGGATTGCTAAAGCGATCTGTAACGAGATAAGACTGGGTATGGACGATGAGCGCAGGCTTATGTACGCACTCGCATCGGACAGGAGTAAGTATCGAATTGCTGCTGAGAACCCGCGAAAGCTGGAACTGGCGAAGAAGATAGTGGAGTACCACCGTGCAAGGGGTGATAAGATACTGGTGATAGGTATGTATGTAGAGCAGTTAGAACGAATATCTAAAGAGCTCAATGCACCGCTTCTTACCGGTAAGACGCCAAACCATGCACGAATGAAGCTATATGACGATTTCAGGAACGGTAGACTGGATACGATCGTGGTATCAAAGGTGGCGAACTTCGCAGTTAACCTGCCGGATGCGAATGTTGCGATACAGATATCGGGTACGTTCGGCTCACGTCAGGAGGAGGCGCAACGGCTCGGGCGGATACTGAGACCCAAGGCTGACGGTTCGCCCGCATTCTTCTACTCTCTGGTGAGTAAAGATACCAGGGATCAGGACTTCAGTGCCAAACGGCAATTGTTCCTTACCGAACAAGGATATCGATATGTGATAAATGAAACATTTGAATAAATAGAGAATAGAATAATGCAGATAGAACGAAAGGCACCATATAAGTATTATTCGCAGTCAGGGGAAGGTTTTGGTATAGCTCGCGAGGTGCCGCGGTGTGTAGCAGCCTGTCCCGCGTGCTGTGATGTTCATGGATACCTGAGACTGGTACGGGAGGGACGGTACAGTGAGGCGTATTCGCTGATAATGGAAACGATACCGTTTCCTGCTTCTATCGGGCGAATCTGCCACCATCCGTGCGAATTGAGCTGTCGACGCGGTTATTTCGATGTGCCCGTTTCTATTGCCGCGGTGAAACGATTCGCGGGTGATTACGTGCATCATGCATCACGCCGGACAGAGAACTTGCATGAACCCGTATGTAATAGCAAACGTGTGGCAATAATCGGTGCCGGTCCTGCGGGACTTACTGCGGCTTTCAGGCTGGCACGGAAGGGTTATGAGGTGAAGGTCTATGAGAAACTGCCGACGGAAGGTGGTATGCTATCCGTTGGTATACCTCCGTACCGGTTACCAAAAGACGTATTGAAGGCAGAGATAGAAGAGATCAAACGTTCGGGCATAGAGATAGAAACGGGTAAGGAGATAGATAAAAGCGAATTTGAGCGGTTAAGGCGCGATTATGATGCCATATTCATTGCTACGGGTATGCATGAGAGCAGGCATCTGGGCATAGAAGGTGAGAACCTGAAAGGAGTCATTCATGGTGTTGAGTTCCTCCGTGAGTTCAATCTGAGGGGTTGTGTGGCTCAGACTGGTAAGCGAGTAGCAGTGATAGGTGGCGGTAACGTGGCTATGGACGTTGCAAGAAGTCTGATTCGTATGGGAGCGGATGTGACAGTAGTCTACCGTAGAACAAGAGCGGAGATGCCAGCCAGTGCAGATGAAGTGAAGGAGGCGGAGGAGGAAGGCGTACGGTTCATGTTTCTGGCTACACCTGTAAGATTCATTGGGAGAGAGAGAGTGGAGAAGCTGGAACTGATCAGGATGAAATTAGGTGCACCCGATGCATCTGGTAGAAGACAGCCAATACCGATAAAGGGGCTACGGTTCACACTGGATGTGGATATGGTGATACCGGCGATAGGGCAAACATCGCGTTTTCAGTTCCTTGAGGGTAGTGGTGTAGAGTTAGAAAATGGCAGGATAAAAGTAGATGAGCACTGCGCAACAACAGCAGAGGGTATATTTGCAGGTGGCGATTGCGCTCGTGGTGCGGCATTTGCCGTCGATGCAATTGCTGATGGCAACATAGCTGCCGAATCAATAGATATGTTTCTACGTGGGACAGAGAATCGGCAGCATGTGAGATATAAACCGCAGGAACTGCCGGATGAGGCGGAGTACATACAGGAGGAGTTGAGTACCGAGCAAGAGCTGGAGCTGTTAGCCCACGCCAGCAGGCACGAACTACCGAAGATTGATATAGACGAGCGCAGGAACAGTTTCAAAGAGGTGAGCCAGGGCCTGACTGAGGATGAAGCTATTGCGGAATCAGACAGATGTCTGAGTTGCAGGGGCTGCCTCGTTACCGTTTCGGATTTGAAAGTTGAAATAGAAAATGCCGATGAGTACGTAGCGAAGCTGATGTATCGTACCGGTGTGAATAAATGTGCCGAATGTGGTGAGTGTACGGCTTCATGCCCGGTTGCTGCGATAGATATCATGTTCTCGCCACGAAAACTCGCGGGCATTGCTATGATGGATGATGCGGACAAACTGGCGTCAAGCAACGATATATGGTCATGTATCACCTGCGGCATCTGCAATGCCATATGCCCCTATGGTGTCGATTTTCTCGGGTTCATACAGGGTTTGAGGACTCTGGCGGTCAGTCGTGGCAACGTACCACACTACATCAGGCAGAAACAGACAGAAGAGATAAGGAGCACCACCGACCGGCTGAGCTGGCTTGAGGGTGCGGACGATCTCGAAGTCGCGGAACACGGTGAAGTCTATTATTTCTGTGGTTGTCTGGCATATCTCGATCGCGTATACAGCGATCGGACGAATTTGAGATTGCTTGATATCGCGCGCAGTGCGGTGAGGCTGCTCAATCATGTCGGTATCGTTCCCGCAGTGAGCAGTGCGGAGAGGTGCTGTGGGCACGATCTGCTCTGGCTGGGTGATGAAACAGACTTCAAAAAGCTCATGTATGCGAATATAGAGCTGATAAAAGCGAGCGGTGCGAAGACGGTGGTCTTCACCTGTGCGGAATGTCTCAGAACATTTGAAGTGGACTATCGTCGATTTTACGGTGATGAGCTGGGATTTGAGCTCATGCATATCTCCGAGTTTTTACGTGATAAGGCTATGGATCTTAAAGAATCAGAACTCGTTACTACGTATCATGATCCTTGCCGATTGAGGCATCTACGTCAGTATGATGCGCCAAGAGCGATGCTGGCACGTATCCCCGGGTTGAAACAGGTAGAGATGACCCATAACCGGGAGCAGGGTCTGTGCTGCGGTGTTAGCAGTTTGTTGAACTGCAGTCCGGCGGCAAGAGCGATGCAGCGAGTGAGGCTGAAAGAGGCGGAGCAGACCGGAGCATCAAAGCTCGTTGTTACATGTCCCAAATGCTGGATACATCTCGATTGTGCGATTGAGAATGATGTTGAAATGAAAGGCAGCAAACTGGAGATAGAGGATCTGACAGCTCTGATCGCTGCTCATATCAAGAAATGAACAGATGGAAGTTCCGCTTGCTAAATCATATCTCTTTATTCTTCGGTTAGAAACGGAATAGTACCTTCTCGAGGTTCTTTACCTTCCCGTCCTCGATCTCTATCCCTTCCGCTGTAAGAAGCTCGATCTTACGGGCTATACCCTTACTGTAGCCACCCACTCTACCGTCGCTGCATACAACTCTGTGGCAGGGTATCACCACGGGCATGGGATTTACAGCAAGTGCTCGCCCAACGGCACGTGCGGCACGTACGGAACCTTTCAATTCGGTTGCTATTATGCCGTATGTCGCCACCCTACCCTCCGGTATTCGCTTCACCAGCTCCAGTACTGACTCCTGAAACCGTGATTGTGCCTTCATGGACTGCAGTAGCAACAAGAGCGCCTTTCACTCCTATATCCTCCAACCTGGAGAGGTCATCATTGTTTCTGACACCACCACCGCAGAGGATGTCATGGCAGGAACGTTCCACACACTGAGCGAGGAAATCGGTATCTATACCGCTATTCGTACCAACCCTGTTCAGCTCCAGTATAATAATACCATCAATTGGATAAGCATTCAGCTCTTCTATCAGCTTCAGAGGGGCTATCCTCAACCGCTCATCCCTTGCCTGTACCTTACGGTTGAAGAGATCTATGCTGACGATTATCGGATGGTTGGTTGCTGCATCTCGAATGATATCAAGCGACGCGGTTTCTGTACCAAGAACGATGCTATCTGCTATCCCTTTTATCTCTTCCAGTTCCGATGATGAGCGTATCCCATAGTCCAGCGCTATCCATACATGCCTGTATCGGTGCCTTATACGATCAAGGATATCTATGTTGGTACCTGTACCCATCAGCCTGTTCAGGTCGGCGATGTAGATTGCGGCAGGTCTTACCGTTTCGATAACATGCATGGGCTCGGAAGAATCGACGATCGAGCTCGAGATATGTACAGGCTTGTATTTAGCGCGTTCTCCCCGCCTCGCATGCACCACTATGCCATTGAGCAGGTCCATTACGAATAGCAGTCGCATGCATCTCAGAAGTCGGTCATCACCCTGTACTGATCTATTTCCTCCTTCATCAGCCGCAGGAATCGCCGCGCTGTGCCCTCTACATCACGTGAATTCGTTATGCCACGTCCCACGATCAGTATATCGGCACCCTCTTTCAGTGCCAACGGCGCTGTATCCTCCCTTATTCCACCAGCGACCGCGACCAGTAGCTTGCCACCGGTGCGTTTTATCTCCTCGATATCGCCCCATGCGTGCCCCACTCCGAGTTCCTCAACGTCTATCGCCCTGTGTAGTTCCACAACATCTGGCATCATACCGCTTATGCTCAGCTCCCTCAGTAGCTCTATCGGGTCCTTTACATTCAACATGTCTATGCTGGAGTATATACCCGTCTTCCTCGCTTCTTCTATCGCCTTCTCAATTGTTCTAAGCGGTGCCAGACCCGAAATGACTACGGCATCAGCACCAGCATCGGCAACCATCCTTGCTTCCAGATTGCCGGTATCAAGCGTCTTCAAATCGGCAACCACAAAAGTCTCAGACCGTATCTCCTTTATTTTACCCACTATCTCCACGCCATATCGCTTTATCAGTGGTGTTCCCGCCTCTATAATAAGATGATCGTTACGCGGTAACGCCTTCACTACCTGCTCCATCTGCTTCCAGTTCGGTATATCAAGCGCAACCTGCAGATATGGCGGGTCCCATAATTTCGTCACCTTCATACCAAGCGAGGGATGCCGTGATCTGTCCTTCTCGTACAGCACCTTCTTGACATCCGGGAAACCCGTCATCGCCCGCTTTATCGCTAATTTCGCAGCGCCATAGTTGAAACGGTATATCTTGTTATAATCACGCGCTTTGGGATGTACGAACACACTCGCAATCACTACAAGGTCTTCGGCTTCGTCTGCCTGTATGACACCCTCCTCCACAGAATCCGCAACCGCTTTCGCAACTGCGCTCTGCGCGGGTCCGAATATCTTCTCCGCATCCTTCATGTTCTGTACCGTTACTTTCGGTACGATCAACGTGGGTGGTTTTACAGGCAGGTTCGGTCTTATCACTGCGAATATCGGTGTGTGCCCCGCTGATAACTGACTGAGTGCATTCGTGAATGCAATACCGACGGGTCCATTCTTTGACCCTATCATCAGATCAATATGAGCGACCTCCGGACCTTCTCCTATCAATGCCTCACCGACATACATTTCCCCGCTCACCTTTTGCCTTCTATCTCATCCAGTGCCTCTCTCACCTTCGGTAGCAGGGCATATTCAAGCTCAAGTTGGTGGAAACCCGGTCTCGGTCCACCGCGCCTCGTTGCACGGCATATCCGCGGGTCTCCGATAGGGAACCCCCGGGGCTTCGAATAAATCCCGTTCCTGTCCATCTCCCTTACCTCATCCACTATCCGCTTCAGATCCTCTGCTTCGCCCTCTATAAACGCACCAAAACACGTCTCTTTCACTCTTATCTCCCCACCTCGTTCTATATCACTCAATATAGCCAGAATCCTGGTCTTCAGCTGCGCGGGTGTCACATCCGAATCCGGCGAGATCAATATCAGCCTTGTCTCAATACCCATCTTGTCCTTTTACCCCCTTTATGGGCCCGCGGAGATTTGAACTCCGGACCTCTCGGTTATCAGCCGAGCGCTCCAACCAGCCTAAGCTACGAGCCCGTTATAATATAATATATTTCGGTTCTTCTTTTTATCTTTCTTTCATCTCCATCTTTATTTTATAACCAAAAGTTTTTTCTTTTTGCATTATTTCTCTGTTATCATTGTGCGTAATCAAAGAGATATATACATAAAGAGGTATGATCTCGGACCTGATGTACTCGTTGCGGTTTGCGATGTTGAATTGATAGGCAGGCATCTGGAAGAAGGCGAGCTGCTGCTTCAGGTCTCTGAATCGTTCTACAAGGGTGAGGCAGTGACCGAACGCGAGGTGGTTGCGAGTTTGAACCAGGCGACAATTGCCAATCTCGTAGGAGAACGGGCGGTGAAATGCGCGATCGAGAACTCATTTATCGCTGCGGAGAACGTGATATTCATCGAAGGTGTACCACACGCGCAGATGGTTCGACTATAAATTAATAGAGAGATTTTCCAAAAACCACTTTGAAACGACAACCAACATCGATTGGAGAAGTTTCGCCCTATCGTCGCATATATCTTTGATAATAGGAGCAGGAAAGGCGGCAGATGGCGAAGAAGTTGTCTATCGAGATAAATGTTATCGGTGCATCGGCAAATGCCACGACGAAACGGGCAACGAGATAAACTGCAGAATAAGCGTATAAGCCGTAAGAGAGCGCCTGGTGAGAGGCATTATGCCGTAATAAAGAACGTATTCAACGCCGCACACGTCCGTGTCACGACCGTAGCGCGGGTTACGGTCAAGATGCTATTCACTGCGTTTGTATTTAATCTTCATCAGCTCCTTAGCGTGAGCTATCTTCTTTTATCTGGAAAAATGAGGGGAAATGAGAAATAAAGGGTTTTTAGGCGGTAGAAGTGTTGGTTGGTGTGGTACTACAGGTACTTATGGGACGCGAGCAGGAAGTTGATGGGTAAGGAACGTTTTGGAAATGCTCGATTGATAAATTTTGGTGGTAACATGAAAGACCGGGAAGAATGGATAAGGACGAGAAGCGAAATTATATCTTTGTAGACACGAGTTTTGAAGGTCGTACCCGTGTCGGGTGGATTACCGATTGCCTGTTAGGCGATATTCGTACCTTTCTGGACGGTATTGAGTATTTCATTATCCAGGGACATCAACATCCGGGGAAGGCTAAACGTGGTGGTGGTAATCTATCAGTTCCTATTCTTATAAACACCGCCCTTGAGTTTGTAGCTGCATTGTATGCAGGAAAGACTAAATATATGGATAAGGAAAAAAGCCAGTATTCAGCATAAATAAAGACTTAGAAAAGGAATTTGAAAATGACAAACCTGTATCAGAAGACTTAAAAAGGATTTTTGAAGAAAAAGGTTATCTCCTATCTAAACATGCTAAATTTAAAACGAAAAACAACAAGTGGGAGATTATTGATGACGGTGGAGATATTAAAGACAGATATTATTTTGAAGAGAGCGAGGAAAGAGAAGGCATGCTGAATGTGTTAATCAAATATGAAGCTAAAAGCAATGCAAAAAAGTTTATTGAACATTTCTCTCCGGAAGTTTATAAGAAGATGCCCACTCTTCTCTGGGATGGGATAAGAAATGGTCTTATTCATACCTTTTACCCAAAATCTTTTAGTTACCGAAGAAACGGGGAGAGCTCGAAAGGGTGTGTACAATTCCAATTCTATGTGGAGGACCGGGACTTTCCTTCGCATTTCAAAAAAGACGGCGATACCATTTGGATGGACATCTATCAATGTCTTCGAGCTGTATCGTGTTTTAGAAAAGGCAATTGAAGATTATCTTGATGAATTGAGGCATGACGAAGTACTTCAAGATAAATTCATAATGGCTTGGTCTTCAATTGAAGATTACATGGATAAGGTAGATTCTAACCAATCAGATGAGATAAAAGCATTACAGGATTATTTAGGTTCAAACTCTGATGCGCCAGTCCTGCAAGGATTGAATAGAACTATCAATATGGATATGCTAAGGATATATTCATACCCTCTCAAGATAAGAAGGATGTAGTGCACCCCTAAAAGTAGACACCAGGTTAAGAAACAAGAAAAA
>JAODGH010000045.1:10979-12042 GCA_025464325.1 Methanosarcinales archaeon
TAAAAAAAGCATTGACGGTATTGGAAGGGCGAGTGAGCGAGGGAGGAGAGAAGAAAGGGAGTACGGAGATGAAGTATATGCTCATAAAAGAGTCTCTCGAATCCGGATGTCGGGGGTTACTGGGTGTCAGTAGATCGGGATTCTATAAGTGGCTCTGGAGGGATGGAGAACCCGTAGAGAGGGATATAGAAGTTAGAAACGCGATCCAGAATGTTGCTGTGGAGTTCCCTGCATATGGGTACAGGCGAATAACAGCCGAACTACGGAGGCGCGGCTATACAGTTACAGTAAATCACAAGCGTGTGTTGAGGCTCATGCGGGAAGATAATCTGCGAGGACTTATCCATCATTCAGACCACGGAGTCTAATGCCTCAAAGCGCACAAAATACGGATCAGCATGTCTACGCGTGGTAATCCATACGATAATGCTTTCGTTGATTGCTTTGTCAGACCACTATGGGGTGGTGTATCTTAACGAGTACGCTTCATAGAGGATATATACAACAAAAAGAGGCTGCATTCTTCTCTCATGTACCGCTCACCCATTGGGTTCGAAAAGGGGGTGATGTTCCCTTCCGTAATCTTTAATAGTGTTTCTTAACTGGTTGTATACCAACCGGGGTTCACTCCACTTATATAACCACATCTTTCAAAGGCGGGGTTCAGAATTTCATATAACGTCTCCAGCATAAAAGAAGTTTTTGCGAAGCAAAAATTTGGATGGAGCGAAGCGTAGCCGTATGTCCGCTGTTAGGCGACGTAATAGATCATCTTAGTCTTCTTAGTAATTCGATGATTTCAACAGGTAAATGCTCACTTTCACAGTATTCAACTAAAGCTTGAGCGAATTTAGGCTTTTTCATAGATTCTAAACATCCTCTGTTTAGACATCTCAGCTCTTTGCTAAACTTTTTCCCATCCTTTATACATTTTCTTCTTTTAATCTTTCGAGATTTTCAATGGTCCATGCCTCGCCAATTTCCTTCCCTCTGTTTTCAACAAATCTTTTCCAAGCCATATAAATAATTTCAGCCTCGAATGCTGTGCCACACAATCTTTTAA
>JAODGH010000002.1 GCA_025464325.1 Methanosarcinales archaeon
CGCGTGTAGTTCTTCCTCGAGCCCCAGTACCTGCCGCAAGGCTCGTACCACGCCCGCAGGAATATCTTCTCACGCGCGTTCTCCCCGATCGTCACACCAAAGTCCTCTTCAAGCAGTGCCGGATTGAAAGTTATGGAATCCTTCGGTATAACTGTCGGATCGAATGGCTGGGTCCAATCAACATACCGTTCGGGCGCATTGCCCTCTGGTTGTACATTCCCGTATATTCTGATGGAGGATGGCGCTCCCTCTTTCGACGGATCTGCCACCACTGTTGCAGGAACGAGCAGGGCAAATGCGGAAATAATTAGCACCGCTGCCATCGCCATTCCTGCAACCTCCTTCGCTCTACCAATTTTCCTATTGTTCACTTTTTCATCTCACCTCCAGTAATTTAGGTTGTCGAAGGTATATATAAAAGCATATGTTCAAAGCACATGTTTTTTCTATGTATGTTTAAATAGGGTTGCTTTCCAGTGGAGTTTCGGCTCTGCTCATCCCCTATCTGCCTGCGGGGATGACCGGTGCTTTCGCGATTTTTCGCAACGCATCGCGCTCCATAAAGTGCAGTTCACCGGTAACGATAAGCACGTGAGGCGGGTCGCCAAAATCATACCGCTTCAACTCTGCCATATAATCCGCTTTCACCACCGGACTATCCGAACCGGCTCGCGCTATTCCCACCATTAAAGAGTGTTTCAATACCTCTTCCCCGCGCTCCCGCTCTACCGATTCCAGCAGTTCCAGCGCGTACGCTATGCGCATCCCTATGTCAAGATAGAGCAGCGTGTGCAACCCGCGCGCTCTATTATCCCGTACGGTATCGTAGGGCACACTGGATATCACGCCCCCGTAGGGTGGCGAAACCGTTGCTGATTTGCCAAACTTGTAGCTCTGAAGTCCACATAGCCCCGCAGCAGCGGTAGATATCGAGGAAGCGTGTACTATTCGCGTCTTTATCCCCATGTCCATCGCCCTCAATCGCAGATCCACGTGCGTGGTAGCGATCATAGCATCACCGCCACTGAGCAGAACCACATTCTTACTCTTAGCCTGTCTCAGTATTCCATCTTCAGCTCGTTCTTCCAGATCCTCGCGCTCCAGTGGTAGAATACGCCTTCCATATGTCGCCTCCAGATTCGCTATCGTTCGCGCTCCCGTCGGAGAAGTATAAAACTCAGCATAGACCACATCCGCCGTTCTTACCGCTTCCAGCCCCTTCAGTGTTATATCCTTCGGATCATAAAGCCCGAGTCCGACGAATGTAAGCATTGTTTATGTATGCTAAATGTTGAGAATATAATGTAAGAACGGATGTACCGTGAATTCAAGCGAGAAGTTGAGTCGCTACTGAAGCTCGCACTGGAAGAGGCATCGTATGAATGCAGCAGTCTTGAGCTGGAACAGAGTGAGCATGCCGATATCTCTTCACGTGTCGCTTTCACTCTTGCCACCAGGTACAGAAAGTCACCCGATAGTATTGCCAGTGATATCGTCCGCCATATCTGCATACCATCAACCGACCAGACGCTTATAGCTGATGTTGTTGCTATGGGTCCGTACATCAACTTCTACGTCAATGATACCTTCTTGAATGCTACCCTGCAGCGGATAATAGAAGGTACGACCAGGCGAAAGGATACGCGTGATATAAAGATAATAGTAGAGCATACTTCTGCGAACCCGGATGGACCGCTGCACATAGGGCATCTCAGGAACGCGATAATAGGCGACGCGCTCGCGCGTGTACTGGTACGATCTGGTTACCGGGTGGAAACACATTATTACGTGAATGATATGGGCAGGCAGGTTGCGGTTGCGGTATGGGGTGCCTCACGTTTCGGGCTTAGTACAGAGAAAAAGGGCGACCATGCGGTAGTTGACGCATACATTGCCGCAAATCGGTTGCTGGAATCTGAAGCGAAATATCAGAGCGAAGTAGAAACGCTTATGCAGCGATATGAGAAAGGAGATGTCGAGGTGATGAAACAGTACGAGGTGGTTGTCCAGAGATGTCTGGCGGGCATAAAAGCATCTCTGCAGAGGTTGAATATCAAGCATGACCACTTCATATTTGAGAGTAGGTTCGTGCGTAGCGGTGATGTTGAGCGAATAATAGAGGAATTAAAGCAGAAAGGTGACATAAAATACGAAGGTTCGGCTGTTATGCTGCGATTAGAAGGTATAGAGAAGGAACTGGTGATTCAGCGTACAGATGGTACCTCGCTTTATACCACCCGCGATCTCGCGTACCATCGCTGGAAGAGCGAACGCTGCGATAGGATGATAGACGTCTTCGGTAAAGACCATGAGCTGGTATCGCAGCAATTACGGGAAGCACTGATTCTGCTTGATGTGAAAGTACTGCCGGAATTTGTCATCTTCGAGTTCGTTTCTTTGCCTTCGGGCTCGTTATCCACGCGTGCCGGGCGATACATCTCGGCAGATGAGCTGATGGATAAGATAGAAGCGCGGGCATATGAGGAAGTGGATAAGCGTAGAGGCGACCTTAGTGCGGCTAAGAAGCGTGAGATCGCGAGGATTGTTGGTATAGGGGCACTGCGTTATGACATGGTTAAGGTCTCGCCCGACAAGCACATAATGTTTGATCTCGAAGGCGCTCTGGACATAGAGAAGAAGGGCGCGCCATTCATACAGTATGCCCATGCCCGCGCCTGCAGCATATTACGTGCGGCAAGCGAACGGGGCATTACCGCTTCTGAGTCGGCGGATCTGGATCTGCTGCGAGCCAATAGCGAAGTGGCTCTGATAAAGAAGCTCTCAATGTTTGAGTATATGGTGGATAATGCAGCTTACGAACTGAAATTGCATCCGGTCGCGAGGTATGCGAGGGAGCTCGCTGAGTCATTCAATATATTTTACAAGGACTGTCCCGTGCTGAATACCAGCGAAGAATTGCGAGAGGCAAGATTGGTACTCGTGGAATGTACGAAGCGAATCCTTGGTGATGTACTCTCTGTGCTGGGAATAGAAGCACCGGAGGAGATGTGATGGTGATAACGGGTAAGCTATTCATGATAGAAGGAGTGGTACCACTGCGAGATATAGCGATCAAACTGAAAGACTTCAGGACAGAGGATAAGGAGCAGGATATAAAGTTGATCACAGAGATAAAGGACCTGCATATGACCGGTGATTTTTTATCCGGTACCTTCGTTCAGGACCAGCTTATGGGGGTGCAGCATCGCGGCGAGTTGATACATGTGCCCCGTACTACGGAAGCGCCGTTCTTCTTCGTTGAAGAAAGCGACAGGGACAGAATTATACTCACGATTATGGAGAAGAAGGCGAGGGCTAACAATATCGCCAATCAACTGAGCAAGATAATCTTCATGACCACATCCAGGATAGTGGAAGTGAGGATCGATCCTTCACGGTTTGTTCAGTTTCACGAGGCGAATTTTGAGGATACGAAAGTTATCTTCTTCGATGATGTGGATATCCCGAATATAAAGAAACTATCGCTTTATGGCTCAGCTCTTGGCGATACATCGCTATACTCGGAGCACCTGAAGCACGGTAAGATCTGGTATCTCGTGCTGAAATCGCGTAGATATGGGCTGGTTGTGGGTTTGACGCGCAATGGTGTTGTGACAATATTCAGCAAGGCGACAAGAGACGACTTCATAAATTATGTGCAGGAGGAGGTTATAGGGTTGATATGAAGGTATGAGCGCAAAAGGGAAGATTATAGTCTATTATGGACCTGGAGAGGGCAAGACGATGGCTTCTATCGGGCATGCAATACGTGCACTCGGGCATAACAGGCGGGTGGTAATACTGCAATTTATGAAGGGACGTCCTACAACAGGAGAGTACCAATTCCTGAGCAATCTAAACAACGAGAATCTTGAGATACACCTTACCGGCGTGCCTGTCTTCATGAGAGATGATAAAACGCGACAGATGCATCTTAAGAAGGCGAAGGAGGGCATGGAACTCGCGCGAAAGATCCTTGAACGTACACAGATAGACTTACTGATCCTGGATGAGATACTGTACGCAGTGAAGTATCAACTATTAGAAGAGGCAGAAGTCATCGAATTGTTGAATATGCGGGGCGATACGGACGTCGTCCTCAGCGGGCGTGGATACTGCCCGGGCATAATAGAGATGGCGGATATAGTGACGAGGATGGAGAAGGTCAAGCACTACTGGGACTCCACCCATGTCACAACTCCTGTAATAGAATATTAATTAATAGAATGATCGTATCAGTAGCGAGTGGAAAAGGCGGCACGGGTAAGACGACGGTAGCAGTGAATCTCGCGCTTTCCATACCCGATGGTGATGTTCAACTGCTCGATTGCGATGTCGAGGAGCCGAACGCATACATATTTCTGGATATACACGATGAGGAAGCGAGAACCGTACACACACCGATACCCGAGGTTGATGAAACCCGCTGTGATTACTGTGGCAGATGTGCTACCGCATGTGAGTATAACGCGATAGTCGTGCTGCATGAGCAGGTAATGCTATTCCCGGAATTGTGCAACGGCTGTGGATTATGTGGTATGATATGTCCACGTGAAGCGATCAGGGAGGTGCCGCGCGAGATAGGAGTGATCAGGAGATGCAGGGGTGACGGGATAGAACTTGTTTATGGTGTGCTGAATATCGGTGAAGCGAGAGCGACACCACTGATAAACCGGGTTAAAGATGAGCTGAAGGCAGATAAAACTGTGATTATTGATTGCCCACCGGGGACGGCATGCCCGGTAATTGCCGCGGTTCAGGATAGTGATTACTGCATTCTCGTTACAGAGCCCACACCGTTCGGCTTGCACGACCTTAAACTCGCGGTTGAGGTGCTCCGGGTCCTGGATATTCCGTTTGGACTGGTGATAAACAAGGCAGGAATAGGAGATAAGGAGGTATATAATTATAGTGCTGCAGAAGATATACCGATCCTACTTGAGATACCGTATAGCGAGGAGATCGCGCGGCACTATTCAGAAGGTACGCCAATAGTGCGAGCAATGCCGGAATGGAAGACGCGATTCGCGGGGATAGTGGCAAAAATAAGGTGATGAGGTTGAAACAACTGGCGGTGATAAGCGGGAAAGGAGGTACTGGTAAGACGACAATAGTGGGTGCATTTGCCAGTCTATCAGATAACAAGGTTATCGCGGATTGCGATGTAGATGCGCCTGATCTCCACCTGATACTGCATCCAGAAGTTATCACACGCGAGGAATTCAGGGGTGCAAAGGTGGCGACGATCGATAGAGATACCTGTACAGAATGCGGCGCCTGTGTGGATATATGCCGGTTCAACGCGATCGAAGCCACTACACCTTCCGGATTCAAGGTCAATCCTGCGCGGTGTGAGGGCTGTGGTGCCTGCGTATTTGGCTGTGAGCAGGATGCTATTACGCTAAATGAGCGCATATCCGGCTATACTATCGTTTCTCAGACGAGATATGGTAAGATGGTGCACGCGGAACTGAAAGTGGGTGAAGAAGCGTCCGGGAAGCTCGTTACTGTGGTTAGAACAACCGCCAGACGGGTGGCAGAGGAGGAAGGTTGTGAGATGATACTTATAGATGGATCACCCGGTATCGGTTGCCCCGTAATTGCTTCACTTACGGGAGTGGACCTTGCACTCGTGGTTACCGAACCCACCATGTCTGGACTACACGATCTCAGGCGGGTTATAGGAGTGGCAGGGCACTTTGGCATCCGCCCGGCTGTCTGCATAAATAAGTACGACCTCAACGAAGCAAATAGCAATGAGATCATGGCTTACTGTAGCCGGGAGGGAGTACCGGTGGTGGGGAAGATCCCTTACGATGCGGTGGTCACAAAAGCGATGGTCGCAGGTATGCCGGTTGTTGAATACTCGGATGGGACAGTTTCCAAGGCTATAAAAGCGCTGTGGCGCCATATATCCCGGACTCTCTAATACTTAAGTCTGCCAATCACCGGATTCCACATGCGAGATGGCAGGACAAAAGCGAAAGTTTAATAATACCTGTAATACGATTTAATTACACATAGAGATTACATGGTTGGACAACAGGGATGATGAGTGAAGCTCCATATGCCGGTGCATTGCTATTGCTAATCCTGATC
>JAODGH010000001.1 GCA_025464325.1 Methanosarcinales archaeon
CCTATAATTTGCAGTATAACCCGTCTTGACCTCTTCTTATTGTCCAGTTCCACGAATACCACCTGCTGCCAGGTGCCCAGCATCAGTCGCTTATTCCTGAACGGAACGGTGAGAGAAGGTCCAATGAACGAAGCTCTCACATGCGAATGACCGTTACCGTCATGCCATCTGTACTCATGCTCGTATCTTATACCACGCGGGAAGAGCCGTTCCAGCGCAGCCGGCAGGTCGTGCAACAATCCCGGCTCATACTCTATCGTGGTTATCGCAGCCGTGGAGCCCGGAACGAACACAGTGACGATACCATCTTCGATCTCCGATTCCCTCAGCTTGCGGTTTATCGCTTCGGTCAAATCTATTATATCCACTTCACCACGGGTATCAAACTGCAGCTCCTTCGTCTCTACGGTCATAATTACCAGTTTATAATTTCCACGCTTCCTGTTCCATCGCCAGGAACGCCTGTAGCTCTTCCGCAGTCATTACTGTCGTCTTCACTTCCACATTCGCACCCAGCTTCTCCACCGGCTCTCGCACACTGTTCACGAGCAGATCGGCTATCGGGATACCCGGGAACGGGAAAGCCAGCGTAATGGTGACTTTACCGTCTTCAACCGCGATATCCTTCAGTATCCCCAGCTCCATCAGCGTACGATCAATCGCAGGGTGTTTCACCTGCGTCAGTGCATTACGAACCGCTTCTTCGGTTATTTCGCTCATATCAGACTACGCCCAGGTCGGGATTTGAACCCGAGTCCGAGCCTCGACAGGGCTCAATGATAGGCCGCTACACCACCCGGGCTGTTGTATAATGCTATATACGATACAATGATATACTTTAATATTTAAAAAAGTTAAAAAAGAGAACGAGGGTGAAAGAAGAAGGATGGCGACAAGAGGAAAGAAAGCAGCAGAGAGGGTAAAGTTGTTGATGGACAAGACCGAGCGGATAAGGAACATCGGTATCATCGCTCATATAGACCATGGTAAGACCACACTGACCGACAATCTGCTTGCAGGTGCGGGTATAATCTCGAAGGAACTGGCAGGTGAGCAGTTATTTACCGATTTCTATTACTTAGAACAGGAGAGGGGGATAACTATATTCGCGGCAAATGTATCTATGGTCTATCATCACAAAGATGAAGATTACCTCATAAATCTTATAGACACACCCGGTCATGTTGATTTTGGTGGTGACGTGACGAGAGCGCTGCGAGCTGTAGATGGTGCGGTGGTGGTTGTTGATGCGGTTGAAGGTGCAATGCCACAGACCGAGACAGTGCTGAGGCAGGCGATGAAGGAGAACGTGAAGCCTGTTCTCTTCATTAACAAGGTCGATCGGATGATAAACGAGCTAAGAGTGGATGCACGTGAGATGCAGACACGGCTCGCCAGGATAATAGACAAGGTAAACAAGCTCATCCAGGGCATGAACAAGGAGAAATATAAAGAATGGAAGCTGGACGCGGCAAAAGGTAACGTTGCCTTCGGTTCCGCATTATACAATTGGGCTATTAGTGTACCAACAATGCAGAGCACCGGCATCGGCTTCAAAGAGGTATATGAATACTGTACCGCGGGCAACATGAAGGAACTGGCAGAGAAGTGCCCGGCATATGTGGCGGTTCTTGATATGGTGACCGAGCATCTACCAAACCCTCTGGATGCGCAGAAGTATCGATTACCGGTCATATGGCATGGCGATATAAACTCGAAGATCGGGCAGAGCATGATCAACTGTGATCCTAACGGAGAGGTTGCTTTTATGGTCACCAGCATCTCGGTCGATCCACATGCGGGCGAAGTAGCCACCGGTCGGCTGTTCAGTGGTAGCATAGAGAAGGGCAAGGAGCTGTTTGTATCTGGTCTGTACAAGAAGAACCGGGTGCAGCAGGTGAGTATCTATATGGGTCAGGAACGTGTGGAGGTTGAAAGGGTTCCTGCTGGTAACATAGCGGCGTTGGTGGGTGTGAAAGATGCTATTGTCGGTTCCACCCTCTCATCTGTTGAGATGGTGCCGTTTGAGAGTATAAAACATTACAGTGAGCCCGTTGTCACGGTCGCGGTGGAAGCAAAGAGCACGAAGGACCTGCCAAGGTTGATCGAGGTACTGAGGAAGATAGCGAAAGAGGATCCGATGGTAAGAGTGGAGATAAACGAGGAGACGGGTGAGCATCTGGTCTCGGGAATGGGCGAATTGCATCTTGAGATAATAACAAATCGTATAAACCATGACGAGAATATACCAATAATCGTCTCGCCACCGATCGTAGTGTACCGTGAGACGGTACAGGAGCATGCCGGTCCAGTCGAGGGAAAATCTCCGAACAGGCATAATAAATTCTACTTCGAGGTAGAGCCCCTGGACCCCGCCATAGTGGATAAGATAAAGGCAGAAGAGCTGACGGTTGGTAAAGATCGGGTAGTGTTGCGTGATAAGTTGATGGAGGCGGGCATGAATAAAGAGGAGGCTAAGAACGTCGTCGATATAATTGAAGGTAATGTGCTCATTGATATGACCAAAGGTATACAGTATCTGAGGGAGACAATGGAACTGATCCAGGAAGGTTTCAGGGATGTGATGACTAAAGGACCTCTGGCGCGAGAGAAGTGCAGGGGTGTGAAGGTGAAACTGGTGGATGTGAAGCTGCATGAGGACTCCATACATCGGGGACCGGCACAGGTGATACCCGCGGTCAGGAACGCGCTGCTCGGCGCTATGCTGCTCGCCAAAGCAACCTTCCTCGAGCCAATGGTAGAGGTGTTCATAAGCATACCGCAAAATCTATTTGGTAATGTCACGAGGGAGTTACAGAGTAGAAGAGGGCAGATACTGGATATGCAGACCGAGGGTGAGATGATAAGCGTGCGTGCAGAAGCACCGGTCGCGGAGATGTTCGGATTCGCAGGTGATATCAGGTCGGCAACCGAAGGAAGAGCGCTATGGAGTACCGAATTTGTGGGATTCAAACCCATACCACAGGCATTATTCGTGGAGAAGGTGCTGGAAGTGCGTAAGAGGAAGGGGCTGAAACCTGAGATGCCAAAGCCCGGTGACTTCCTGTCCTAACTAAATGGATGATAAAACAATGGTAAGAATCGATAGGACATCATTGGTCTATGCCGTAGTAATAGCGTTCCTGTTCGTTATCTCACTTTATATCCGCGTTGGTCCATCTTACAACTACGTATTCACAAGTACGTTCGTACGGTTCGGCGGCAACGACCCATGGTATAATATGCGACTCGTGGAGAACACCCTGCATCATTTCCCACATCGCATATACTTCGATGCTCTTACCCATTACCCTCATGGTACTGTGGTGCCTTTTGCGCCATTATTCGATTATCTACTTGCAGTAATCATCTGGCTGATAGGGCTTGGCAACCCCTATGCCACGCTTGGTCAGCATGGTATAGAAGTGATAGGTGCGTGGTTCCCGGCGATACTGGGTGCTATTACCGTCATACCCGTGTACTTCATCGGTAAAGAGCTGTATAACCGAAATGCCGGGCTGATCTCAGCGGCGCTCATCGCTGTTCTTCCGGGTCAGTTTTTATCACGTTCTATACTGGGGTTCACCGATCATCATGTGGCGGAGACACTCTTCAGTACGATCGCGATGCTCTTCCTTATCATTGCGTTAAAACGGATGAAAGAGCATAAAATTACATTCGATACATTGAGATCAAGGGACTGGCAGTCTCTTAAGAGTCCTGCGGTTTACTCGGTCCTGGCGGGTCTATGGCTCGGTATTTATTACCTCTCGTGGAAGGGTGCGCCTCTTTTCGTCCTCATCCTGCTCATCTATGCGATTGTACAGTACACCCTCGACCATCTGAGAGGGGAAAATACTGATTATCTCGGCATAATCGCTGTACCGCTATTTATCATACCACTGGCTATGCTGGCGCCTGTACCTGTATTCAATTCACCTACGGGGATCATGGTTATTTCCCTGATACTCGGACTGCTCGTGTTCACGTTTTTGAGCGCACTCTCACGAGTGATGACTCTCATGAAGATCAAACCTTACTGGTATCCGGTGGGGATACTCGTGGTGGGCATAGTGTCTTTTGCGCTCCTGTATGCTCTGGCACATCCTCTGTATTCGACGTTAATCTCGCAATTGCGTATATTTACACCATCGGAATCTGCACTCACGGTGGCGGAGATACATCCAATGAAAATCTTCTCGCCTTATACTGGTGGATTACTTGATGGTGAAGCGTATGGCTACTTCACCACCGCTTTCTTCATTGCATTTGCGGGTTTTGCATGGCTGGCTTATGATATATCAAAACGCTTCCGGACAGAGGAAGTTCTATTGGTTATATGGAGCGCTGTTATACTCTATGCTTGCTTTGGACAGAACAGGTTCGCATATTATTACGCTGTGAATGCTGCACTTTTGAGCGGGATTGTTTCCGCGAGGTTAATCGATTTTGCAGCATTTTTTGATCGAAAACACGGAGAACCCGTATCAGGTAAAGCAAGAACAAAGAAGAAGAAAGGTGGTACCGCGGTTATAGCGCAGAAACAGAAGACAAAGAGGGTTACCGATAACCCACCCGGTATAAAGGATTACCTGCGTGCCGAGGTTATTTTCACATTGATTGTAATCGGTATGCTTCTGGTTTATCCGCCACTGGCTACTTCCCTGGAGAAAATGAGGTATGATCCCGGTGGACCACCTTATGATTGGTACGAATCTTTATCATGGATGCGAAAAAACACGCCCGATACCGGTGTTGGGTATTACGATCTGTATGAGATGCCGGGACTAAACAGTACGACCGGTAAGAGAGAAGATTATGATTATCCGCCGGAATCATACGGTGTTATAAGCTGGTGGGATTACGGGCACTGGATAACACGAATTGCACATCGTATCCCTATCGCGAACCCGTTTCAGCAGGGTATCGGCGGGTACTACAGGCATAATAGACCGGGTGCAAGCGTATTCTTCGTCACAACCGATGAAACGAAAGCAAACGAAGTTGCAGATGCGCTTGGTGTACGGTATTCAGTGAGCGATTTCATGATGGCGGACGTGTGGAACTCATATTACAATAAGTACTATGCCATGACAGTATGGGCAGGTGATCCGGAACGATTCAACATGCTTTCGTATTATTACCATACCATGGTTGCCCGGCTACACATGTTCGATGGTACGAGTGTGGAAGTGGAAGGTGAGGATATACCGGCATTAAGCCATTACCGGCTGGTGCATGAATCGCCAAGATTTTATATCCCGGTGCTCATCATGAATGCAACAACCGGTCGCGGCTATTGGCGGGCATTCTCGGGCAATTATAATCGGACGGAATCGCAGGCGAAGGTATTTCACGGGCTATTGTTCAGCGTACCAGCAGGCATGGGTGTAGAGACGATGCTTGACAATGGTACAGTACCTCCGATCCTGAAGAGCAGTCTAAATAATTCTCCTGTTGCATTATCAGAGGCTACTACGGTCCAGAAACCGAGTGCGAATACATGGGTGATCCGGGATACAAAGAATAAAAACACCTTCATCGCGATCCGGAAATCGGACCAGATTAGCTTTTACCTCTATGGTGCATCTATTGGGCGTGGTATGAAGGCATGGACGCCCGAGTACCTGAATCCCGTGAGCTACACCAAGATATTCGAGTATGTTAAAGGTGCACGGATAGAAGGTACGGCACCAGAGGGGTCTATCGTTGAAATAGCAACTAACGTAACAACAAATCAGGATCGGAAATTCGTGTACTGGAATCGAACCAATACCTCGAATGGCTCTTATTCGTTTGTGGTACCATATTCAACCGAAGGACCAGTAGAAGGCGGTACGAACTTCGATGTATTTGCATCCACGTATAAACTGAGAGCAGGGCACATGGAGAACGGTGTTATCATATGGGATACGGAGAAGGAGGTGCATGTACCGGAAGAAGCGGTAATGTCCGGAGAAACGATAAGGGTTGACCTGCGCTGAGTAAATGACGCGCGCGCTAAGCTAAGAACCGAGAATCAGTTCCATCAGCGTTTTGCTATCCACCTCTGCACGCGTTCGCCATCCTATGAACAGCGATTTCTCATCCTCATTCAGGTATCCCTGCCTGATGTACCGATCCAGCGCAGAATTAACCCTGCGTCGTGGGAATTTATCCGCCAGGAAATCCTCAACGGATTTTCTTGATGCTCTACCCTGTTTTGAGATGATGTATGCCAGTGTGGCGGATAGTATTGCCACTTCATCTATCCTGAGACCCGAGGCTTTCTCCGTCAGCTGTTCCTTTAACACAACCACGAATCGATCGTTATCAGGTTTGCCTTCTTTTTCCGGATCGTCCCCCAGCCGTTGTACTTCCAGTCCAAGTCTGCGAATGATAGAGTTCAGTACTTCGATTATCTCCAGATAGTCATCACCTACTGCCTTCTTTAGCTCCCAGCCTTTGACACCCGGCTGGTTATGCCGTCGGAAGAATAGCAACTGTGCCGCCTTCTTCACTTTTCGTTCCGTCCTTGCCGCTTCTTCCTGGTCCATTCTAACCAGTCTTCATAACTAATCGCAACAGGTACAGACCTGTTCGCCGCGCCATCGCGCTGACGCGGTGTGATGAATATCTTCTCTTCCAGTGGTTCTATATCAAGTTCAGCCCTGCCCTCGCTCACGAGATAGCTGGTCAGATAGGCTTTTCGCACACTATCCTCGAATTTGTCTGTATCGTATATGAAGTCATAGTATTCGATCCTACCGCGCATTTCGAGCTCGTTCTGCACCTTCACCAGCTGTTCCTGAAATTCCGTTTGCGTCAGGATACGTAGCGAAAACAGGTCATCTAACTCGATCGTTCCGACTTCTGGTACCGGCTCTGCCTCTAAGTCCCTCATCCGTTCGTTCAGTGGCAACAGGGCATTCCAGTAATCGATACCCTGTTTCAACCGTTCGGGGGTGAGCCTGTCAAGTGCTAAAATGGGGTGCCATGCTTTGAGGAATGCCGATGCCAGCTGAACCGGCTCCATAAGCCTCAACTTGAGTTCGATCAGAGCGGGATCGATGTAAAATGACGCTGCACGATCTCGTATCCATTTGCATTGAAGCTCTATCACCCTCGTCAGCTCGGATATCGCCTCGCCATCCAGCAACAGGTCATCTATGCTCTTCCAGCGCTTTATATGTTCCTTGAGTATCGATAGTGACTTCTTCACGTCCAGATCGAACGGGTCGATATCCGCACTCTGCACAGTCTTGCAGAATTGTATCAACCGTAAAAGGTCATCCGGATCTCTGGGCTTCATCGTCTCTTATCCCTTATATAGGGCAGCAAGCCACCGGCGAGTACGATCTCCTTCTCTCGTTTTGAGAACTGGTATTTAGCCACGAATTCGTGCTTCTTGCTACTGTTATATACGGTTATCGGTTCATTTTTATCGATGCATCGCCTCACATCTATCAGCTCCAGTTCATCGCCCATATCTGTTGTGTCATAGTCTGTATGCGAATCGAAGAGCAGGGGTAGAATGCCGAAATTGATCAGGTTCGCCATATGTATACGTTCGAACGACTTTGCAATCACTGCCTTTACACCCAGGTATGCAGGACATAGAGCAGCATGCTCCCGTGAAGAGCCCTGCCCATAACTATCGCCCGCTATGATGATGTTATACTTGCCCCTGGCTTTGTTCGCAATTGCTCTCTTATAAAAACCGCTATCCAATGGTTCAAATACGTATTCCGCATAGCGTGCTATGTTCGATCGATATTTCATCCTGCTCCCTGCCGGTATTATGTGGTCGGTCGTTATTTTATCACCCAGTTTTATCGTGACGACTCCGGAGATGCTATCAGGCATGGGCATGAACCCCGAAGGAGGTGGACCTATATTTGGTCCACGGTATATCTCCATCTCCACATCCCTCTTCGCTGGTGGAATGATCATACTGTCATCGATGTGAAGCACCTCTGGCAGTGGCTCAATCACGGGATAGTTCTTGTTGAGGTTTCGTGGATCAGTGATCTTACCAGTGATAGCAGCTACAGCAGCAGTTTCCGGACTTACCAGATACACTCTGGCACTCTTTGTACCCGAACGACCCATAAAATTGCGGTTGCTTGTTCGTAATGATACGGTGTCGGTCGCAGGAGCGTAACTGTTTCCGATACAGAACCCACAGCTGCATTCTGCGATTCGCGCTCCTGCATCAATGAGTGTGGTTAATCCGCCGGCACGGGCGATATTCGCAAGTACCTGTCTTGAACCAGGAGCGATTATCAGTTCCACGTCGGGATGTACCTTATTACCTTCCAGTATCCTCGCCACGGTCATCAGATCTTTGAACGACGAGTTGGTGCAGCTACCTATGCATACCTGGTTTACTTCCGTACCCTCCAGTTCTGCCACGGGCTTTACGTTGTCCGGGCTATGCGGGCATGCCGCAAGAGGAACAATCTCGCTCAGATCGATCTCCGTCACAGATTCATAATCCGTGGTATCATCGTCTGCTTCGAGTTCTAACCAGTCGTGAGCACGCCGTTGCGCTTGCAAAAACTCGCGGGTGTTTTCATCGCTCGGGAACACCGAAGTAGTAACGCCGCATTCTGCGCCCATATTCGCTATCGTTGCTCGTTCGGGTACCGTGAGAGTCCTTACACCTTCGCCCCCGTATTCGAATACGCAACCCACATTACCGCGTGTGGTGAAGAGATCGAGTACCTTCAATGCCACATCCTTCGCTGCTACCCACGGCTGGAGTTCGCCTTTGAGATTAAGCGCTATTATCTTCGGGCATTTGATATAAAATGGGCTGCCACCCATTGCTACTGCTACGTCCAGACCACCGGCACCGATAGCAAACATGCCAATACCTCCAGCGGTAGGTGTATGGCTGTCAGAGCCGAGCAATGTCTTACCGGGTCGGGCAAACCGTTCAAGGTGTACCTGATGGCATATGCCATTACCCGGTTTTGAGAAGAATATGCCGTATTTGCGTGCTATTGATCTCAGATAGCGATGATCGTCTGCATTTTCGAATCCCGCCTGGACCGTATTGTGATCAACATAACTGACAGATAGCTCTGTCTTCAGATCGGTTATACCAAGCGCCTCCAGCTGGAGATACGCCATTGTACCGGTCGCATCCTGGGTCAATGTCTGATCGATTCGGATAGCTATCTC
>JAODGH010000016.1:0-18027 GCA_025464325.1 Methanosarcinales archaeon
AAGTACAGGTACGGAAAGCGGTGGAATACGGAGGGCACCTTCCCGGCAGTAAAGCGTAAATTTGGCGAATTTGTACGTGCTACAAAGGTAGAACACATGTTTAACGAGGTAAAATTGAAATTTCTCTTCTATAATGCGATATTAAGGTATGATGAGACTCACAAACCGTTCTTCGCAAGTCTTGTTTGAATACGAAACTGGACTTAGATAGTATTACTATACGATGCAATACTTAATTATGCAACACAGCATGTTTACCGTATTCACAAATAAACACTGTGCTGAGTTATGAAGTTCTAAAAAATATCCGCGCACAGGATGCTCTATACGATTCAGAATCGCATTGTTAAAACGCACATATGTTCGGTGTGGCAATAGTGATAGTACCTCTCAGCATATCTGCGTTTTTCCATTCTTCTTATTCACCAACCTTAATAATTACAGATGGCGGTGAAGAATCCCTATCATGAGCATTTGAGTAAGCAGCTATTTGAAGAGCTGGAGATAGCTAGTATAGCGAGGCGTAAGGGGCTTGATCCTGCACTCAAACCCGAGATAAAGATAGCAAGCAATATTGCCGAGCGTGTAGAAGCGCTGATCGGGATAAGTGGTGTGGGTGCGCGGATAAGTGAACTGGAACAGGAGGGCTATAGCCGTGAGGAAGTGGCGCTAAAAGTAGCACTTGACTTCGCCTCGGGCAAGTTCGGGCAGTACAAACGCCGTGAGATTATTGAGAATGCAGTCAGAACAGCGGTAGCGATCCTCACTGAGGGGGTGGTTGCCGCACCGCTGGATGGTATCTCACGCATAGAGATAGGTCTGAACGATGATTCATCCGAATACATCAAGATCTTCTACTCGGGTCCGATAAGAAGTGCAGGCGGTACCGCTCAGGCACTTTCCGTACTGGCGGCTGATTACATAAGGCGGAAGATGGGTTTCGCACCATATTTACCGCGTGACGAGGAGGTATGGCGGTACGTACTGGAGGTATCGGCGTATGCACGCATAGCAGGACTGCAATACACGCCTTTGGACGATGAGATAAGAACTATAGTGCGAAACTGTCCGATATGCATCGACGGTGATCCTACGGAGGACAGGGAGGTGGATGGCTATAAAGACCTCGAACGTGTGGCGACGAACAGGATACGGGGTGGGATGGTGCTTGTACTGACAGAGGGGATAGCAATGAAAGCTCTAAAGATAAAACGGTACGTGGACAAGCTCGGTATTGATGGCTGGGAATGGCTGAATACGCTGATCGAGCGCAAGAGAGAGAGCAGAAAGAAAGGCTTTCTCGAGGATCTGATTGCAGGTAGACCAGTATTTGGCCGTCCATCGAGTAAAGGTGCGTTTCGGTTACGTTATGGACGTGCGAGGAATTCGGGCTTCGCTGCTATTGGTATGCATCCTGCTACAATGTCTCTGCTCGGATTCATCGCGCCCGGCACGCAAATAAAGCCCGAACTGCCGGGAAAAGCTGCATGTGTGGCGCCTGTGGACAGCATTGAGGGTCCAGTGGTGAGGTTGAAGAACGGCGATATCGTCACTCTTGAGAGTTGCGATGATCTCAACATTGATGCAGAGGTTGATGAGATCATAGATCTCGGTGAGGTACTCGTAGATTATGGCGATTTCCTGGAGACGGGACAGTTATTGAAGCCCGGTGCATATTCGCACGAATGGTGGCTGAAGGAACTGGAGTTGAAATCAGTGGAAGAAGCAGCGAAGTGGCGTGCGCGAGTACCCACACAGGAGGAAGCGATAGATATATCCGCACGTTATGATATACCGCTCCATCCGGCATATACATACCTGTGGGAGGACATAAGTGATGAAGATCGCGCAGCCCTCACAGAGTGGATATGTGAAAGAGGTGTGATTAAGGACGATGAATTGTTAATACCCGATGATGATCGTGTAAGAGCGATATTAGAGAACTTGCTTGTTAATTTCCGTCGAGATGGTCTGCAAATAGCGGTAAAGGAGCCCTATGCCCTGTTATACCCTCTGGGCATCTCAAGAACGTTGAAGAGAGACGATTCCGTACGATTGAAGACGAGACCGAAAGCGCCAACGCGGATCGGCATGAGGATGGGCAGACCCGAGAAATCACGTGAACGTATGATGAGCCCGGCACCAAATGCCATCTTCCCGGTTGGTGCTGCGGGTGGCAAGAGCCGGTCGCTCAAGGAGGCATTGAAGGTGAAAGTGATAGAAGTTGACATCGGGCTGAGGCGGTGCAGAGATTGTGGCAGATCGTTTCTGTCCTGCTATTCGGTATGCGATAAGTGCGGCTCGACACACGTAACGCAGGCGATACGAGGCAACAGGCGTAAACGAAGTGTGAGTATAGATCTGTACCAGTTTTATCAGGATACGTTAAAACGGCTGGGTTACGATCACGAACTGGCGAAACAGGATGTTAAATGTGTAACCGGTCTTATTTCGGGCAATAAAGTGCCTGAACACCTGGGTAAGGGTATGCTCAGGGCGAAACATAGCGTGTTTGTCTATAAAGATGGTACAATCAGGTATGACTTCACGAATTTGCCTCTAACTCATTTTCGACCACGTGAGATAAGCCTGAGCGTCAAACGCGCGCGAGAACTGGGTTATCTGTATGATATAGACGGCGAGGAGTTGAGAAGAGATACGCAGGTGGTGGAGTTGAAACAGCAGGACATTATTATATCTGCTAATGCTGTCTCTTACCTCATTCGTGTTACGGAATTCATAGATGAACTGCTGGAGCGGTTCTATGGGCTACCACGGTATTATAACGTGAGAACGAGGGAGGATCTGATCGGACAGCTCGTCCTCGGTCTGGCACCGCACACATCTGCTGGCATACTGGGCAGGATAATAGGGTTCACACGTGCGTCTGCATGTTATGCACATCCGTTCTTCCATGCGGCGAAACGCCGGAACTGCGATGGTGATGAGGACTCGATAATTCTACTGCTGGATGCACTACTGAACTTCTCATTGTCATTCTTGCCCGACAAGATAGGCGGGCGAATGGATGCACCTCTGGTACTAATACCGATAATCAATCCGAAAGAGGTCGATAAAGAAGCACATAACGTCTCGATTATGCGCGATTATCCGCTGGATCTATACATCGCCGCCCGTTCAGGTAAGCATCCCAGGGATATCGCAGACAGGATAGAGACGGCGGTCAGACGAATAGATACGCCAAAAGATACCTACGGGTTCGGCTACACGCATGATACGAGTGACATAGCGGCAGGTCCAAAGAACTCACTGTATAAGACGCTGGGCACGATGCTTGATAAGGTAAATGCGCAGTTGAAGCTTGCGAAGCTCATAAGGGCAGTGGATGAGCACGAGGTGGTGGAGACGGTGATAAAGAACCATTTTCTGCGTGATATAAAGGGTAACCTGCACGCATTTGGCTCGCAACAGGTACGATGCAGCCGCTGTAATGCGAAATATAGGCGGATACCGCTCGCGGGCAGGTGCAATAAGTGCGGTGGTCGGTTACTACCAACGGTGCATACCGCGGGAATAACGAAATATCTGTCGGTATCGCTCCAATTAGCGGAAGAGTATCATCTAACAAATTATACCCGGCAGCGGCTGGAACTGTTGAAAGAAGATGTAGAAACACTCATGCCGGCAATGGACAAGCAGAAGGCGCTGACTGATTTCATGTAGCTCAGCTCCGTACACGCACGCTAACCTGCACCCATTATAATCAACAACCCGATAAAGAACCCGATTATCGCACCGGAATTGAGGAATGGCAGACCTGCATGCGGTTTACCCCTGCCTGCAAGCCTTGTTAGTGCCGTATAACCGGCGAGGGTACCGGCTAAAGCGCATAGGGCTGGTATCATACTGTCATAGCTCACATAGACGGATACTACCAGAATTGTTGGTATGACCGCATCGCCGAGACCCATGAACAAAGCATCACCGCTACCCAGCCCCCGGGTATTCTTTCTCAGCATGGAGAAGTCTCGCTTACGTGGCAGAACGAACAGAATCGGAACATTCATATCCACCACCGATTCCGCCAGTGACACCATATGCCTGGTCTTATATACCGAAATAGCATCGTAAAACGCGAGTAGTATCATAAGCACTATTACCAGTGGCGGTATAAGCGAGATCCCGAATATCGCAGCTGCACCACCGCTTAACATCAGACCCGTAACATCAACAACATACCATTCCGGGTATCTGTGGAGCATGATGGTAAGTAAAGAGGTGATAACCAGAGCCCATGTATTCAATTCGATGCCATATATGTAGAGCACGGAGTTGGATGCAGGGTGATACCAGCGGAATATACCATCCAGCACATAATACATCGTTATTGCAACGGCTGCGAGCATGACGATATAAACGAGCCTCTTCCCGCCAAATCTTATCACAATGAGTACGACTGCGGTAAATCCGATGATTAGCAGGATAAAGTATATGGGATTCCATATGGATCCGGGATCTTCAAAAGCCTTTACACCCGTAGCTTCAAATGGCGTTGCAAGTAACAGGGCTATAACGGCTGTTAACAGAATAAAAACACCCATACCCATATAGGGCATGATACCTATCTCGTTCTTCTCGCTCATGGCAATAAAATACCCGGCAACTATAAATAAACCTGTTGATCCACTTTTGCCCTTTACATACTAACTAACCAGACGATCCGGACTGCAGTAGCATACCGTCCCATAGTGAGACGTTACACGTTTTTAAATCGAGATTCGAGTTTTTTCAGTATGTCCGGCAACGTGGTGTATTCCATATCCTCCATTGGCAATCTATGCGGCTCAAAAGGTCCATGTGCTCGTACATAGTCGGCGATCTCCAGGGCTTTACTCCGCGCGAGGTCGAATGCAGGATCATCAAACAGGTCTGCAGGTCCTACCAACCTGCCATGGCTTATCTGGAATCCAGCTGCAACCACCCGTGGTGGTCCATCAAACCTGGTACAATGCGAATATCTGAACGGTACCGGGATTATTGGTCCGTTATGCGAGCCCCGCATCCAGCCACTTACAAGGAACGGCAGCGAGAACGGCTCTAAAACCTCACCCAGGGCGGGCAATCCGCTCTGTGCACGTACGAGGGCAACAGGATCATCCTTGCCTACATACTTGCCCGCGGTAAAGTACAGTTTCTCCGTGCTTATAACCGCCACGGGCTCATCCTTCGGTAACGGGCTCGTATCCCTGGGATACACCCGTTTTATCACGTACCTGCTTTTTGCTCCTATAAGTGCAAGCAGGTCGTATAGCTCTTCAGGACATCTGAAAAGCACCTCTTTCCTATCCTTTATGTCCCATACCTCGAAGATGAATCCATCATGCATCGTTGGGTCAATGACGAGCCCTGCGGTGGTGAACGGGTCCGCGAACATCTTATAAATGGGTAGATTAAACGCACCGGGCTCGGTCTTATCCATCATAAACGCAACCAGTGGCTCAG
Organism: Methanosarcinales archaeon; assembly: GCA_025464325.1. Taxonomy (GTDB): domain Archaea; phylum Halobacteriota; class Syntropharchaeia; order Alkanophagales; family Methanospirareceae; genus G60ANME1. The sequence continues at coordinate 5,464 of JAODGH010000016.1, forward strand.
AACCACGTTCCGTAAATTCCATCTCGGCTATGCCCGGTCCCATTCCTCTTATATTACCACTGAAAGCGTCTACAAGCAAATCCTGACCCGCACCATGCAACTTGAGCTCTTTCGCCACTTCCGTCGCCGCTTCAAACGTATCCCACGCCAGTCCATGTATGTCTGTTGAGTCCACACCTTTACGGTGACTCATCAACAACTGCAGATCATCGCCCGCGGTCAATACATGATAACTTATAAGCAGCCCTTCCCTCTTCGCCTTCTCCAACCGCTCAATCGCTTTTTCTTTTAACTCCGTCCGGACAGCCGAATGCCCGGGAAAGCCGCCGACGTCTGCCTTTATCAGACTTATCGTTATCTTCTCCCCCATGTTACCTCGTATCCTTCTTTACTTTAGAGTAATTAAAAAGTATCCTATATTCTACTTCCGACTATTACACCGGTACAATCAGGCAGACGAGAGCGCGTGTCTTGATATCTCGTCCCGTTCTTCCTGCTCCTCCTTTATACGGTCACCTCGACTGAAACTTTCCTCCGCCTTTGCTTCGTCACCCATAAGCTTATAAACCTGCCCGAGGTTATAGTATGTGGAGACACCACCATCCATAAGATAATCTCTAAGATTCAGCGCGGCATTGAAAAACCCGATTGCCATCTCGTAATCCTCCAGGCTCGCATATGCAACGCCACAATCGTTACATGCCTTAGCCAGGGTGGGCAAAACAGGCTCCTTCTTCACTATCTCCTTATACACCTGTATCGCATCTTCAAATCTGCCGTCCGTGAGACATTCCTCACCAACGATCAGCAGATCCTCTGCAGTCTTCTCCCTCAATTCCTCTAATTTCTTCTCTTCCATACAATAACAAAAAATCACTTTATATATAAGGTTGTCCGTGCTAACAGCGACTAATTGTCTATGCTCACGTCAACTGAAAAGCTTGCCCCGGTATTTACCCCGGGCTGGGCACCCCTGGCATCGCCCGTCACCGTAATAAGGGCATTCATCACACATTATGCCACCACTGCCACAGGGATTAATATCAAATTTCTCTTTATCCATCTGTAATGGTATGATAAAGCTCTTTGCTGTCGCGATTACACATGAAAAATCGACCGATTGGACCTCCGATCGTGATCTCAATCGGAAATCCACAATTGCCTGCAGGGTGGACACATTCTCATTAGCAAAAAAGAGGCAGAGGTTCGTTTTCCCACTTGTTATAAGCGCATTAATAAAGAACGGGCAGTTCTTGAATTCATTGATTATCTTCGTCGGGTTCTTCGCCGTCACCTCTACCTTGGCAATATGAAATCCCACCTTGGCCAGGTTCATCCCGATAATGGTATCAATAAACCCGTCCTCCTTCAATCGCTTAAGCCGTAATGCAACCGAAGGCTGTGAGAGCTTCACACGGTCGCCTATCTCCTTCTGCGATATATCGGGGTTGTCCATAACCAGCGCGAGGATCTTCTTATCCTTATCGTCCAGTTTCGTCTTTATCATCTGTCCCGATACCACTCAGTAAGATATGTATACTATTATGCTAAGATACCGAATGTAAATATTGTTTAAAAGTTTGTCTTTTTTTGTCTATGAGATAAAAAGTAAGAAGTCGGTTTTCTCATATCTATTGGATTATAGCAACGCTTATAACGGCTAAATCGCTATATCTCGTTTAAGGAGGAGTGAAAAGTAAATGACCAAAAAAGTTTTGATATTGGGCGCAGGAGCTGCAGGATCTGTCGTGGCGAATAAACTGGCAAGAGAGTTCAGGCGGGAGATTGCACAGGACAGGGTAGAAATAACGATGCTGGACAGGAGTGAAGTGTTCGTAAACCAGGGCGGATTCACATTTATACCCTTTGGACTGTACACTCCGGAGGATATAATAAGACCGCGACGGGAGCTGATCAGTCCGCGTGTGAAAGGTGTATTTGGCACAGAAGGGGAGATAAAGAGCGTGGATCTGGCGAACCGGGAGGTGAAGACCAAAACCGACAGGAGTTATAGCTATGATTATCTCGTAATCGCTACGGGATGCGTTGCAGATGTTGAAGGTGTCCCCGGTCTTGCCAGTGACCTGAATACGTTCTATGTATCACTGGAATATAGTTTCAAATTGCGAACACTGGTGCAGGGGCTTAAAAAAGGTCGTGTGGTCATATCAGTAGCCCGTATGCCCATTCCCTGCCCGGGTGCACCTGGTAAGTTCGCTATATTGCTGGACTCATATCTGAGGTATTTCAGAGGTGAAGAAGTGCGTAAAAATGTTGATATCACATTTCTATGGCCTATGGAGCCCATAGGTCCGGCAGCATATGACGATGCAGCGAGCCAGGTATTCAAAGAGCAGGGGATAAAAGTGAGGAGGAGTTTCAAACTTGCAGAGGTGGATAGCGCGAATAAGGAAGTTATAGCCGAGAGTGGCGAGAAAGAGAAGTATGATCTCCTTATTACTATACCGCCACACAGGAGCATACAGGCATTACAGGATTCTGGACTGACCGACAGTACGGGTTGGGTTCCGGCAGATAAGAACACATTGCAGTACAGTGGCTCAGCCGGGCGTTACGATGAGGTTTACGTTCTTGGAGATACGGGACCGGTAGAGGTCGTCAAGACCGGCATAGGCGCGCACTATCAGTCACTGGTGGTAAGCCAGAACCTGGCGAACGATCTGCATGGTAACGGTATCAAGGAATCATACATGGGTGAACTGGGCTGTCCTTTCATCGGCAGCATTTACACACCCGCTACTCGCGGTAAGGCGTATATCCCAACCTGGACATACAATAGCCCACCCGACCCTTTCACTGCAACTAAACTCGGCTGGTTCCTCTATCGTATGTATTATTACATATTCTGGGATGCAGGCATTAAAGGGCTAATGTAGGAGGTGAAAAAAAGAAAATGGCGGAAGAAAGTAGCTTTATCGAATCTGTAGACCCGATGGAAATGCTCGATAGCATGACGGAACTTTACGAACTATCAAATTTAATGCAGAATTTCGTGAACGATCAGATGCTACGGGGTATGGGTGAAATTCTCTCGGTAATATTTAAATTAACGAACACACTCGTGAGTACTGATCTGATAGATATCATGGAACGGGGACTGCAGGACCCTGAACTGGACAAAGCACTGCTAAATCCACCGGAAATGGATCTGCCCGATTTACTGAGAGCGTTCGGCGATGAGAACGTGCGTAAAGGGATTGGTATAATGATGGAGCTGATCAGAGCCATCGGCAAAGCAGCAGCAGCCACCGACACAGAATAGCCGTTCCCTCTTTTATCCTTCCTCTCCTTTCCTTTTATTTATTTAGAGCATTTTTTGACCACAACCCGCGCTACGGACGTGCGCAGTGTTGAACATATGTTATTATGACATAATGCCTCTCACCAGGCGCTCTATTCCTGCACGTCATTTATTCAGCAGTTTATTCCGTTGCACGTTTCAGCGTGGCACTTGCAGGTGCACCGATAACATTTATCACGATAAACAACTTCTTCGTCTGATGGATCTATTTAAGAATCGTGTACCGATGCGGTCGTTGTTTCAACATGGATAAAAAGATTCTGACATACTCGGTCTGCCGCCTTTCCTGCTCATGTTATCAACGCTACGATGAGTGGTTCAATACGTATTTTTGCATACTCCTCATCGATTGCGTAATGGATTAACGACTGCATGATACTCATATGCTACTAATAGCTCATAATACTTTCTATTTTGTGATTCAAATACTTGTCTACTGGAGATCTGGTTGGTCGTTACTTCAAAGGAAGTTTTTGGAAAATCTCTGTAATACATACCCGTCTTTTCATTGCCCATTAATATCTGATCAAAATCAATTATACACCTAAACCATCAAAATTTGGGCTTGCTTATGTGATTTTCGGGGGGAGAAGGAGAGAGAGAAAAAAAAAGAAAAAAAGAAAAAGGTACATGTGCTGCCCACGCACATTTGTTCACCGTCACTTCACCATCACGGTTTACCTACCTATGGTTAACCGTTACGGTTTATCTATCACCACGCCCATTACGGTGCTGTCTGCCGCTACCGTCTCGTGGTGGCACATAATCATCGTCCTGTCCACTGGGTATGCCATCACCATCGTCGTCTCGACCGTGTATGCCGATATTGTCACAGATGCCATCACCATCCGCATCCACAAAGTTTCTGCCTTTGACATGGCTTAGAGCCCGGTTATCACAGATACCATCACCATCCGCATCCACGTATCCTGGGCATTTACCGATGTTGTCACATACGCCATCGTTATCCGCATCCACGTATCGTGATCCACCCATCAGCCCGTATCGTGCCGAAACGACACCGAACGAAGTCACTACCGGTATTTGCTCGTAATTCTTCGCATAAATGAAGAGCAGGCATAACAGGAGTACAAGGTTCCCAAACGTTATCACCGCTTTGATATTGAAGAGCAGAAAGTCCTGTACGACCACCGGTGGCATTTTGCTAACTCCTATCTCCTATATCTTTTTTACTTTTAAATTTATCACACATCTTATCTAAATACTCCTCGAAGGTTTTGTAATTGCTTTCCATGTAGGGTGACAGGAAATATACGGTGCCATATCTCTCTCCTGTTGATGTAATTATCTTATTCTCCTCCAGAACTCTTAGATGATGCCTTACGGTCTTGTAATCCAGCCCCAGTAACTCCGTCAGCTGATTGGCGTTATAAGGGCGATCTTTTAAAACGCGGATAATACGGGCACGATTCACACCTCCTTTAGTACCAACAAGCAGCCACCAGATCATACGACTCATGCTACTGGAATTATATATCCCGGCTGCATATTATGGTTTCATATCAACGATATTGTAGCCGTTGTGCTACCCGATTGACTCTCAGATCGATGCTCCCGAGAGCGATACCGTTAGATAGCTAATCCCAGAACCGCTTTGTACTCGCATATGACCGTTCTGCATCCAGAATATACCGATATAGCATGTTTTCCGATTCTGATCCCGCTTTTCTCAATATCCTGGCTGCCGTTTCTGGTCCTATACCACGCGCTGCAAGTGCTATTACCGCTGGAACACCGTATGAAAGCACCAGATTCGCGTTCCTGTAAACCCGTTTCACCCGTTTCACTTCTGCACCTGCCTGTTTTGCCATTTTGATTTCATCCTTCTCCCACGGCTTCAATGCCGCAATCAATCTCGAATTACAGACCGGGCACACAAGCGATTCGGTACCGAGCTCCACAATTGTCCTCACACGTCTGACCGACTCCCAGCTCTTGCAGTTCAGACAGAATAAGATCACCCGGTCGTTCATCAGTCTCTCCTTTAATGCATCTATTATCAATCCTTCGCTTCTCTCGGTCACCAGGACGTCACGCCAGCTCGTATATCCGGCTGTACCAACCGGTGTTGGTGTTAATGCGAAATGGACGCTCAAATCGCCCGATTTCAGCATCCGGATGACTTCTTCCGTACGTTTCACATCCAGTTTCGCTCCGAATACTTCCTTCATCGCTTCATCATAGACCGGCGTACCCGCGAATACCTTCACCAGCTTATCCAGTGAGATGCCACCCCTATCGTAATTCTTACGCAGTGCACCAAATCGCTTGGCCACGTTCAATAGCTCCCATCTGAATAGTATCGAGTTCTTCAACGTCCGTTCCAGTATTGGACGCACAAATTCGGGCTCCAGCGATTCTATCGTCCGTTCCAACGTTGGTCTATCCACTTTTACACCCGATTTCAGCCTTATTCGATATGGATCTATCTCCATGGCAATATCTGTACCGAGTCGAGCACCGAGCAGTGCCGTTATTACCCTGCCCAGAGTCTCATTCACGAGATGCCCGAAACAGGCATTTAACACTACTTCCTTGCCTTTACCTGCAAACTCAACAACCAGATCATGCGCCGTTGGCACCACATGCCCCTCCGCTATCTGTTTATTTATCAGGTCCACAAGCGGTTTCAGACATCGGTATTTCGGCTTTGTGGATGCTATCTCTTCCCGTAACGCGCCAACAGCCTGCGCAATCGCGAAAGGTACAGGGATCTCTTCTCCTTCCCAGCTCGGTATCTCCGCATCGGTCCTCACACCCGGCACCACCTTCACTCGCGTCTCGGGTTCTACGTCCACTATCCGCCATGTCTCCCCTTTCGCAACGAACAAAGCACCGATACCCATGTTCTGTACAAACCGTTCATCCAGCATGCAGATCAGTTTTCCACTCACTATGTCCACCACTTCGTATTTCTTCTCATCGGGTATCATCGAGAGATTCTCGTAGTAATAATCCCGCGTATTTCTGCGCATCCTCACACGATCACCATCCACTTTCAGCAGTCTCTCTGACTCCAGTTGCCCTATCACTCGCTTCAATACCTCCACTGTAATATCCCTGTACGGATACGCACGCCGAACGATGGAATGAAGTTCGGTGATAGATACAGACGCAGATGCGGTATCCAGCAGTATACCACATATCTGGTGTGCCAGGACATCCAGCGATCCCAGCTTAAGCTTTAAAGGCTCTATATCGCCCGATTTAGCCTTCTGTACTATGACTATCGACTCCGCTATATCATCAGGATTGAGCGCAATGATCTTACCATGAGATGTCTTATGATACGTATGAGATGCCCTGCCAACTCTCTGTACCAACCTCGTCACTTCACGTGGTGAAGCGTACTGTATCACCATATCCACGGAGCCGATATCAATGCCCAGTTCCATAGAACTGGTGCATATGAGCCCTTTTATATCACCGCGCTTGAGTCGATCCTCAGCTTCCAGTCGCATCTCTTTCGATAGCGAACCGTGATGCACACCCACCAGTCCCGGCTCGAACCTGTTAATTGCAGAAGCAAGCATCTCAGCCGCACTTCTCGTGTTAACGAAGATCAAACACGATTTGGCATGCTTCACCGTCTCTATGATCGCGTCCACCTGTGACCTCAGATCCGATCCGGGGCATAAAATATCGACTTCTATATCCCTGCCCGCGCCGATATTCACTATATCCACATCATTATTGGTAAAGTATCTCGCCACTTCCCCGGGATTACCGACCGTTGCAGAGAGACATACCCGTTGGAAATCACCCGCCAGTCCCGTTAAACGTTCTAAAGCGATGGCGAGTTGCGCACCTCGTTTCGAGTTGCCCAGTTCGTGTACCTCGTCTATTATCACATACCTTACAGACCTCAAATTCGATCTCAGCCTCCGCCCGGGTAGCATCGCCTGTAATGTCTCCGGGGTGGTGATCAGTATATCAGGCGGTTTGATAGCCTGTTTGCGGCGTGCATAGCTGCTCGTGTCTCCGTGCCTTACCTCAATGCTGATGCCAAGCGCATCACCCCAGCGTTCTAACCGCGATAGCATATCGCGATTCAGGGCGCGAAGAGGTGTTATGTAGAGTGCGAAGAAACCCGCCACGTTACCGTGCTGCAATATATCGTGGAATATCGGGAGAATCGCCGCTTCGGTCTTACCGGAGCCCGTGGGGGCAATGATTAAAACATCTCGACCTGCCAGTATAAGGGGTATAGCTAATTTCTGCGGTTCGGTAGGCTGTGAAAACGTCTTATCTAATACCACGCGGATTCGTTCATCAAGCAGTGAGAACGGTGCTTCCATACGCTTCTCATTCCGATATTTATTTATTTTAAAGTATGAGCTAAGAGTATTAAGCACGCACGCATGAAAAATGGACGAATTCGAGAATTGTAAGCTCTGCAGCTGGGAATGTGGTGTCAACCGTATGGAGGGCGAGATCGGCGTTTGCGGCGTCAGCGTTCCCGAGATAGCTTATTGCAACCTTGCTCAGGTACTCCACAGTTATTCTGTGACAATGCTCGGCTGTAACTTCCGGTGCATATACTGCAATGCGTATCGCCTGTCCCAGTATCCTGGCAGTGGCTGGTTCTACCGTGGCTATATCACACCAGAACAGCTCGCTTCGGAGGCTGTACTGCGGATACAATCGCAGGAAGGTCGGAGAATGGGCGTCAACCGGCTGAGTTTCACCGGTGGCGAGCCCACTATACATCTGCCGTATATAAAGAAAGTTATAGAACTGGTAAAGAATCATATACCCGATATAGGGGTCGGTTTTGCCACTAACGGGTTCCTCAGTTTAAGTGCACTCAAGCAGGTCATACAACTATGCTCTTATATCACATTCGAAATAAAGGCGTTCCACGATGATACCCATCGAGCAATCACAGGAGCACCAGTCGAGCCGGTTCTGCGTAATGCCGAGTTCCTCATCGAGAACGGCAGGGATAGAATTCGCGCGTTCAGAACGGTAGTGATACCGGGTATAAACGATGAGGAAATAGAATCGATAGCAGAATTCCTCGCCTCGATAGACCCCTCTGTACCGTTGCGTATCATACCCTTCAGACCCAGTTACATACTGTATTATCACCCGGGACCAGCGAGGGCGAAGATGGAGGAGATAGGCAGAGCGATCTCGAAAAAGAGTGGACTGGAGAACGTATGGTGGGGCGGATACTATCCCGTTGAAGTACCAAAACGCGCAGTTGAGACCGCAGGTAAGTTGAAACACATGCAACATAAGGGGGCGAAACTCGCTCTTGCGTATGCGAAGCTCGCGGGCTGTGTGAGTAACAGCAGGAACTGTGGCGAATGTCCCCGGGTTGCGAACTGCCCTGCAGGTCTGAAGGAGCCGTGGCTGCTCGATATTGACTGACTGAATGAATGACTTATAGTATTCGAAAGTTTGCATGGCTTTGTTACATCATTTAATTCCGAACATCCAGCAAAAATATTTAGAATTGATTTAAATTACGTATCGCTACAGCCAACCTTTAAGAACCCGGTTCTCTCTATGGCTCTATAAATGATTGCAGATGTTGAGGAACAGGTGGAAAGGTTGAAAGAGGAACGAAACGCGGTGATCGTTGCACATCATTATGCGCCAATCGAAGTGCATGCGGTAGCAGATGTACTTTCGGATAGCCGTGGTTTCTTTGATGCACTGCGTAACGGACTCAATGCGGACGTGGTGGTTGTGATTGCCCCGACGTTTTTTGCTGATATTGCCGCGACCATACTGCCGGATAAGACGATATTACTGCCCGTGGAGGCGGAATGCCCGGTCGCTCATCATCGTGCTCTTAGCTTTGAGAGGGTGTGTGCATTCAAGAATTCGTATCCCGGTATTCCGCTGGTCTGTTATGCTACATCACCATTGAATACGAAACTGTTAGCGGATATGGTCGCATTCCCCGGCGAGGTGGTACAAACAGTCGATACAATCGAATCGCCGGAAGTGCTATTTGTGGGTGAACGCAACTGTGCCCATGACGCCGTAATGCGGTGCAAGAAGAAGGTCATACCGTATCCCGATAATCCTGTGTGCAACGTTTATAATGCGGCTACCATCCATGATGTTATGCGATTGAGAAAGCGGTATCCCGAAGGATGTGTGATGGTCCATCCCGAATGCAAGCCTGAAGTGGTCATGGCGGCGGATTACGTCATGGGTACAGGTGACATGTACCGTGTAATAAGAGCACAGAAAGATGTCGAGACGTATATACTGGGTACCGAGATCGGCTTTGTACAGCGTATGAGTTACGAGTTCCCAGAGAAGACCTTCGTGCAGCTCTGCCCGTACCTGATCTGTAACGTATTCAAGGTGTTTCGTATCGAGACCATTGTCGAATCTCTCGAACGAATGCACCGTGTGGTACACGTCGATCCTGTCGTTTCTGAACGGATATCATACCTTTTTGACGGAGCTGCCACTTCAACCCGGTAGAGCTAAAAAGCATTTTTATTTATCATTTTATTACAGGACTTCCAAAAGCATAAAAACATAAAAACGCATTATATATAACGGTTAGGTTGGTATAGAGTAACATGAAGGGGATAAGAGCGAAAGTGACGAAGGCGCTACCAACTGGTGCTCGGTTGGAGTGCGTTGATAATACCGGTGCCAAGGTAGTGCAGATCATTGCGGTAAAGGGCTACAGGGGTGTGAAGAATAGATATCCGAGGGCTGGTGTGGGCGATATGGTTGTGATAACGGTGAAGAAAGGCAGACCGGAGATAAAGAAGCAGATATTGAAGGCGGTAATAGTGAGACAGCGTAAGGAGTACAGGCGTCCGTCGGGGTTGCGGGTGAAGTTCGAGGACAATGCTGCGGTCATTGTTGATGACAAAGGCACGCCGAAAGGTTCAGAGATACGAGGTCCTGTGGCAAGGGAAGCGGTTGAACGGTTCTCTGCGATAGCTTCAGCTGCTACGATAATCGTATAGCTGAGTTCTCTTTCCTTCTCCTTCTCCTCATCCTTGACCTGACCGCGATATTTTGCATACCTGCCCGACAGGAAGTAAGATGGTTGAAGAACCCGGCACCATACTGGTTCAGGGCTTTGATACATGGAAGAGGAATATAAATATCACTCTGCCGTTTATTCTTAGTTCCGCATTAACCATTGCAATAGCCGTTATTATTGCCGGCGTGCCCTACTGGAGTCATCCTGGCGACGGGTTAACACAGGGACTCGCGCATCACAAAATCGGACCCATAGCTCTGTTCACTATAATCATTGTCCTTGGACTGATTATAAATGCTTATTTCCTGCCCGGTGCGATAGGCATGGTTAAAGAAGCAATCAGACGTGGCAGTACTAATATATCGGATATGTTAAAGTACGGCAAAAGGAACTTCATACCGGTATTATTCATGGAATTCATATTTGCCGCTATTACCATTCCGGGAGTTGCACTCATCGGTGGTATAGCCATGCTGCTCAAACTATCAGCAACCGCGTACCTGCTCGTGTCCATGCTATACGTACTGGCGATGGGTATCATATTCGCGCTGGTGCCATATGCAATTGTTATCGATGATTATGACACCATCTCGGGTTTGAAGTCTGGTCTGAAACTGTTCTCAGGGCATAAACTCGATGTGTTCCTGTTATGGCTGATCATCATTGCTATTGGCGCGGTTACGGGGTTCGTTCCTGGAATCATACCACGTGTGGGACCCCTACTGAGCCTCGTGGTTTCTGCTGTTCTTGTTCAGCCCATAGCGGTTGCGTGTTGGAGCATTTTGTACATGAATATAACGCATCGGCTACTGTAGATGCTACTGCAGGTATACCCATGCACATAACCTCTTCTCCACGCATTCCAGTATCAGGTACAAACAAAGCCCGAGCAGTGCCATAGCCACTATCGCGGCATATAACGCGGGGTAATCCATCTTGCTCCACGCATACATAATCATGTATCCCAGTCCTTCCTGGGTTGCAAAAGATTCGACGAAGAATAGCACCGCAATTGATGTGCCCACGCTTATTCGCATAGCCGTGAGTATCTTCGGCAGGCATGCTGGTAGTATCACATGACGATACACGTCTTTCGGTGTCGCACCCAGAGAGAGCAACGAGTATATATAGTTAGTACTCAGATTGCGTGCCGCATCGCGTGTGGTCACTAAAATCTGGAAGAAAACGATTATGGCTATCAGAACAATCTTGGAGAGATTACCGATACCAAATAGGAGAATGATCAACGGTAGAAGCACTATATGCGGTATCGGGTACAGCAGATAAATAACGGGTGCGATGAGCTTATCAATCCGATTGTTGTAGCACAGTAGACCGAGCGGCACGGCGAACGAACCTGCAAGGGCGATACCATACAGTACCCTAAAAGCACTGATGAGGATATGAAACCCCAAATCCGCTCTGATACCCGCTATGAACGCATAAAGTACCGTCAGGGGTGATGGCAGTTCCGGTGAATCCAGCATGGAAGATGCAAGATACCACAGCCCCGTTAATAGCAGTGCAGCGATTATATAGCCCCTTGCTCGATGTTCTGCCTGACCTCGCGGCATTTAGTGAAGAAATCCTCCCTGGTTCTATAATTCTCATCACCCGCATTTAAATTCTCTATTATCTTCACCACATGGCCCGGTCGGGGTGAGAGTACTATTATCTCCTTACCGAGAAATACCGCTTCCTCTATGCTATGGGTCACCAGTATCATCGTCATCCCGTTATCCTTCCACAACCTGAGCAGGAAATTCTGCAGTGTTTCACGTGTTAGTGCATCAAGCGAAGATAGTGGTTCATCCATAAGCAGAATCCTTGGTTTTAACGCCAGAGCCCTTGCAAATGCCACCCGCTGCTGCATACCGCCCGATAACTGTTTTGGATAGTGATACGCGAAATTCCGCAAACCCAGCTTATCCAGAAGAGATAGTACTATTCCCCTTCGCTCGCTCCGGGATATGCCTCGCAGTCTTAAGCCCAGATCGACATTCTCATAGATGGTCTTCCACGGGAAGAGCCCATAGTCCTGCAGTATCAATGCCACTTCCCGGGGCTGCGCATCAAGCTGTACCCGACCTTCTGATGGCTTCAGAATACCTGCCAGGATGAACAGGAGCGTGGTCTTACCACAGCCAGAAGGACCGATGATTGAACAGCTCGCACCACTATTTATAGCGAAATTGACATCGTGTAGCGCCTCTGTACCATCCGGGTATATCATGCTCAGGCTCTTTGCTTC
>JAODGH010000016.1:18230-53810 GCA_025464325.1 Methanosarcinales archaeon
CGTTCGATTCTCAAGCATGGAATCAGAGATTACCAGTTTCGCACCGCGAGAAATTGCATAGCTCACCAGCGGTTCCGGGAGCGTTGCAGCGTCTACATCGCCGTTCAGCAGCATCTGCATCCGCAATGGCACCTTCCTCACTTCCACCTTTTCCACCGGCGTGTCTCCTATCAACGCATCGGTTATGTATTCTATGATAGTATTACTGGAAATGGCGATTTTTTTGCCCGCTAAATCGCTAACTGAAGTTATATTGGAACGAGGCGATGCAAGAATGGCGAACCGTATCTTGTCCGGTGTCTCCTGTAGTTCAAGCGATACTATACGGATGTCATAACCTGCGTTTCGTAAGAGGATCACTCCCACCGGGTCGTTCTCCGCCGCCACTATCTTGCCCGTCGTCAGCGCACTATCACGTTCCATAGCGCTCTGAAACGCTACTGGCTCGACATTCAGCCCATAACTGCTGAATATCCCATCCTGTACGGCGACATAATACGGTAATGTCGCTTCGTCCGGCATCAGTCCTATTTTTATGATCCCCGGGGCCGATTCCTGCTTCGTTACACAGCCACAGCATACCAGAGTCACCATAACAAGTGCGATGAATATCCCCTTACGCATGGTCGCCTGACCTGTCATATCTTATATCTTTTTGTCTGTTCAATTTAAATTCGTTCTTTCTTTACTTCGATCGTACTGTGTATCATTTCATTCTACACGCTTCTTCTTTTCCTTCTTCTCCACCACGATCCGCTCTATACACGTATCGGGATAATTACCGGTCTCATCCTTCTCTTCCGATTTCACCATATCCCATATAGTAAGCAGAGCCACAGATACCCCATGCAGTGCGTCCATCTCCACACCCGTCTTATCGATCGATTTCACCGTCACTCTCGCAGTTATTTCGCCATCGCTCACCCGGAAATCAACATCCACCGCGTCTATATTCACGGGATGGCACAGCGGGATCGCTTCCGGTGTCCTCTTCACGGCAAGAATCGCGGCTATCTCGGCACAGGCGAATACATCTCCCTTCTTTATCTCCCTGTTCTTCACCTTCTCGATCGTACGGGCGTTCAATCTGATACTGCCCGATGCCACCGCTGTCCGGATCATATCCTCTTTTCCACTTATATCCACCATGCGTTGCATTTCTACCGCTTTTAAAATAGGTGCCTGTATGGAAGTATGTTTTATAGAGGAGATATTTATAGATAATTCACGCGAAATAAAAGGGGCAGAGGGGGATATGGAAGAAGAAGAGTTAGAGCAGATATTAGATAAGTATAGAGCTGCGGGTAAGATACTTGTCGAAGTTCGTGAGGCAGCGTTGGAACTGGTGAAAGAAGGCGAGTCGCTATTGAAAGTTGCGGAATTTGTGGAGGGTGAGATAAGAGCAAAGGGTGGTGAGCCCGCGTTCCCGTGTAATATCGCAAGGAATGAAGAGGCAGCCCATGCTACTCCATCAATAGATGATACCACGGTATTCAGTGCCGATGATGTCGTAAAGATAGATATAGGTGTTCATATTGACGGCTATATCGCTGATAGCGCGGTTACTGTGGATCTGAGTGGTGAGTATGGGGCACTGGTACGAGCATCAGAAACGGCGTTGAATGAAGCCTTAAAGATAATTCGTGATGGCGTTACCACGATAGAGATAGGGGAAGTGATAGAATATACGATAAAGGACTATGGCTACAAACCCGTTGTTAATCTATCCGGGCACGGTTTACTCAGGTACAACGCGCATGCACCACCAACAATCCCCAATGTGAGATACGCACAGGGTGTTATACTGAAGACGAACGATGTTATCGCGATAGAGCCGTTTGCGACAGATGGTGGTGGTAAAGTGGTGGAAAGCGGTAATGCCGAGATATACAGCCTGATAAAAGAAAAACCCGTTCGTTTGCGCGAGGCGCGAAAGATGCTGGATGAGATAAAGAAGTACAGAGGACTGCCATTTGCCAGGCGATGGTTGCCCCAGGAACGGCTTAATTTGGCACTCCGAAGTTTGAAGAATGCGGGTGTACTGAGAGATTATCCTGTTCTGAAAGAGGAAGAGAAGGGGATGGTTTCTCAGGCTGAGCACACGGTAATCATAAAAGAGGACGGTTGCGAAATTATAACCGCCGGGAATCAAAACTAATTTGTGTGAAGAGATCAATTCTTGTGATTGAAGATGAAGAGCTTGCTTGTATCGTCGGTGGAGGAATATTCGGGTAAGAGTGCGGTTATAATAGCCCTGGGGCTGATACTGCAGGATAGAGGCTTAAAAGTCGGCTATTTCAAGCCGTTTGGCGTTGGTGTCACGAAGATAGGTGATCAGCTTATCGATGAAGATGCCTATAATACCGCCATGGTACTGGCGACCGGTGATGATATGGGCGACATATGTCCGATAAAGCTTGACAGACCGTATGTGGAATTTGCATGTACGGTAAATCCAGGAGAATTGAAGGAGCGTGTGGAGCGCTCTTATGCTAATATCTGCTCGGGTAAGGACGTCGTGCTCGTGGAGGGCGCGATCGAATACAAGGTGGGTAAGATGCTCGGGCTATGTGATTGTGATATATCAGATATGCTCGATTTGAGAATCCTTATGGTTGTTCGCTATACAACGGATTTTGTACTTGACCGGCTCATGGTGGCAAAAGATCTTTTTGGCGACCGTTTTCAGTTCGTTCTATTCAATCAACTTGCAGGTTATAAGAAAGCGTATCTAAAGCCTATAACGGAGCGGTATCTGAGGAATCGTGGTATAGAGCTGCTGGGTGTGCTGCCTCATGACCCGCTTCTCGCAGGGCTATCCGTCAGTGAGATTGCCGATGCTTTGAACGGTGAATGGCTCGTAAAACCGCGGGATGAGGATGTCATCATCGAAAGCTTCCTGATAGGTGCGATGTCACCACCATCGGCATTGAAGTATTTCAGGCGAGCGAGGAGAGCTGCTCTGGTTACCGGTGGTGATCGTGCGGACTTACAGAACCTTGCACTTGAAACTGGTAACATAAGTTGCCTTCTACTTACCGGTCATCTCGAACCACCGGACACTATATTGGGTAAGGCAGAAGAGAAGAATGTACCGGTAGTGCTCGTCGCTGATGATACACTCACTACGATGGAGCGAGTGGACGAGATATTTGGTAAAGCGCGGATAAAGGGTGAGGCGAAGATAAACCGGATAAAGGAGCTGGTAGAGGATAATATCGATTTAGAACGCCTGATGGAGCTGCTTACTTAGAATAGCCCATATAAGAAGAACAATTGTTCTTGTGATCTCATTTGCAGCGCCTATCATATCACCACTGACCGTCCCGAATTTAGTGGCACCCGTAATAGCAACGATAGTGGAGCTAATAATGGCGATGCAGAGGCTGAACATGCCGATTGCGAACGTAAGGGGGATAAAGAAGGTGGCTGCGGATACGATGAGTAAGGAGCATACAAGGGCGAGTAGATAGCGTACCGGGGTGCATGCTTCTACGAATAATGCACCGGTACCCCAGCCGGGCTCAAATCGCCTGCCAGCTATCATACAGGTGTTCATACCCAGTTTCGCCGATACCTCTGCGATCAATAGCGCGGGATATATGAACGCACTTGCCTCTTTTATCGCTATGAAGCTGGATATCAGAATGACAAATGTGGCAAATAGCCCCGCTATGCCGATCTTCGCGTCTTTCATCACATTTATACGCCGCTCTTTACTGCCACCCGCCATCAAGCCATCGAAGAAATCGGCAACACCGTCCAGATGCAGAAGACCGGTGAGGAGATAAAGCGTGATGAGCGTGAATAGAGCGGCAATATCGGGTTCTACGTAGCGGAATAAGAGATAAGAGAACAGTGTAAGAGGCAGAGCGATAGCCAGTGCTGCGAATGGGAAGAGATAACTTCTGGATGCGATTTCCTCTATACCCGCTTCCTTACCTGTGGGTAGCCGCGTCAGAAACGCCAGAATAGCTCGCATGTGTTTTACTTAATCGGTTTGTTCTTCTGCTATGACAGAAGGGAAGGCAGTAAGAGATAAATAAAGATTATACAACTCAGTACGTCTTCACTTCTTTCACCTCTGATTTGCCCTGTGTCTTCTGTACGACAATCACGTGCACGCTCGGATCATTTACGGTCAGCTGGCTCGGTGTTATCAGCAGACATTCTGTTTCTCGCATCAGCGAGACCATCTTTCTGTATATCTCCTCCCGGTTACGCGGATCCATGTGTATGTCGAACTCATCCACCGCTCTGAACGGTGAGCGTATTAGCTGCTGTATAGCGAGCAGGAACGCCATTATCGATGCTGTCTTCTCACCACCGCTCTGCGTATAATTATCGAACAACACGGGCGGGGAACCACGAAAACCCACATAGAGCTCCAGTCCCGCATCTATGATGTCATCAGGATTGACCAGGCGTGCCATACCGGTTGCACCTATACACGCCAGTATCTCCTGGAATGAGCGATTTACCGAGTTTAATAGTTCCATAATCGCGTCACGCCATACTTTTGTCCGCGATTCCAGCTCTTTCAGTCCTTCCCGTCTGTTCGTTGCTACTATCTCCGCCCTGGTCTTCAGTTCCTCGTACAGTTTGCCATAAGACGAGTATATCTCCTCCGTCTCTGCGGGTATATCACCCAGCGCCTCTATCTTCGCCTTTATCAGTTCTATTTCATGCTCTATCTCGGTCTGTTTACGTTCGGTCTCTATTCGCTCACCCGCTCGCTTACGTAGCGATTCCAGCTCACTCAATTTACGGTTCACCTTCTTCAGCTCGTTTTTCAGCTCTTTTATATCATTCTCGATCAGCTCTCGCTTGATCTTCAAAACCTCGCCTTTCACACAATAGCTTATGTATGTGTCGAGATTGAGCTCTACGGTTCGTTCGAGCGCTTTGAGATCACTCTGCCCCCGCATAATCATCTCTTTTAGCTGTTCCAGTCGGCGTTCCGCTTCCTTCTCTCGCATGCTACGTCGCTCTATCTCTTCATACCTGCCCAGATCACGGAGGAGGACCTCCACCTCCTGCAGATGCGTGAGCAGATCTTCGATGCTTGTTGCCTCCTTTTCGAGCTGCAGTAGCTCATAAAACGCTTCTTTTATGCTCGTCTTCCACGAATCGAGCTTATCACGCCATTGCTTTATACTCAATTCCGTACGTTCCATTTCCTGTGCATTCGTAGCAAGCGTGTGCTCCTTCTGCTTCAATCGTTCAGTGAGTGCGTTCTGTATCGACTCCTGTTTCAATATCCGTGCCCATATCGCCTCCCTCTTCAGCCAGTCCAGCCGCGCTGTGAGTTCTTTACGCTGTAGATATTTATCATGCATCTCTTTCCAGTAGCCAAGACTCTCTTCTGCTTTGCCCAATAACGCTGTGATGGAGTCATCCTCACTTATGATCGATTCCAGCCGGTTTTTAGCTTCTATCACCCGTTCACGGTATTTACTGAATCCAACCGCGTCTTCCAGTAGTTTCAGCTTCTGCTGTGGCGTCGTCAGACAGAACTGCTCCATCGTGTTCTGATGCATTATTATCAACATATTGTTCGGATCCAGTCCAAACTCCTTGAATAACCGACTGATCTCCTCATAGCTCACACGGCGATAATCTGCTTCCCACCAGTAGTTACCATCTCGACGCAGGTATCGCGAGAGCATGAACGTATCGGCATCTGAGAAACTTATCGGTCGTATTCCTTCTCTATCACTGTTGTCAAATACGAGCGTGATTCGTGCTATATCCTCGCCACGTCTTATAAGGTCCTTCAATCGCCTGCTCCGCTCTGTGTAGATCTGTCCGAGTGCTACAGAAATAGCGAGCAATATGGACGACTTACCCGCGCCATTTGGTCCTGAAATCAAATTCACGCCCGATTTAAGTGGTATTCTCGCATATTCATACGACATGAAATTCTCGAGTATGATCTCTTTCAGCCAGATACCGCCAGACATTATGGGTAAGAATATACGTCATGCACGCATTTAAATTTATGAGCCCGTTGATGAATAACCCGATAGAGAAGATACTGGCGATGGGATATTCGGTCAGGCATATAGTTTGCTCGGGTACCAGGGCGGGCTATGAGATGTATGCTGCAGATGAGTTCGGTGACGAGGATACGATAAGATGTGCGGGGCGATACATGCACCTGGAGCCCATCTCAGACCTCAGACATGTGATTGATGAAGTGGACGGTATTTTGTTCGGGTCGGGTCTGGAATATGCCGATCCGGGGTTCATCACTGATATGACGAAGATACTGGGCAATGCACCTGCTAAAATGCGTCAGGTATCGAATAAAGCATGGCTGGCATACAGGCTTGAAGAGCTGGACGTGCCCTATCCCCGCACGTGTATAGTGACGGATATGAGCGATCTAAAACTGAGATACCCGGTGGTGGTAAAGCCGTTTTACGGCGGTGGTGGTATAAATAATGTACTGTGCAGGGATGATAATGATTTAGCGAGATTTGTGGAATCGGGTTCTGAGTTCATATGCCAGGAATATATAGACGGTACGCACGCTTCGGTCTCCACACTATCAACGGGTAAAGAAGTCATATCTGCTGGCGTAAATGAGCAATTGATCGGTATGGCTTCGTTGCATTCACCGGGTCCGTTCACATATTGCGGTAATATCACGCCGCTCATCTCTCCGGCTTCCGGGCGTATGTGCGAAATAGCCGAGTTTTTAACGCTCGAATTCGGATTGAAGGGCACTAATGGATTCGATTTCGTAATATCCCGTGATGGAGAACCGTTTCTGATAGAAGTAAATCCACGGTTTCAGGGCAGTCTCGACACGATAGAGCGTTCGACCGGGCTGAATCTCGTGGATGCAGTGGTAAAAGCGGTAAGAAACGGATTGTTACCAGATAGAATCGTCACGCAGCGATACGCTGCAAGACTCATTCTCTATGCTGAACGTGACACAATCGTGAATACAATTATGGATACAATCGTGGCTACAAACTTTGGGGATGGTATCGCAGACGTTCCCGGAAAAGGTAAGATTATTAAATCGGGTCAACCACTGGTATCATGTATAGGCACGGGTACTACGAGGTCAGATGCAATTGCAGCCGCAATGCGTAAGCTCACACGTCTGAAAGCGGAACTACGAGAAATCAGACGTAATGACGAAACTCATCCTCACGCCAGTTACTGATTTTTGTGCGCTTGCTTTATACATTCCGCAGTCGTACTTTCGCAATCGCACTTCATCACTACCGTTAAATATATCACAGGCATATTATTAGCGAAATGAACGAGAAGACGGTCGTTTTGTTTGTTGCTGCTATTCCGGCGTTTCTCACACCATTCATGGGTTCTGCAATAAGCATCGCTCTACCACCGATAGGCATGGAATTCGGCTCAGATACGATACTCCTGGGCTGGATTGTAACCGCCTATTTCCTCGCTGCGGGTATATTCTCCGTACCATCTGGCAGGCTCGCAGATATAATAGGTGTTAAGAAGGTCTTTACTGTCGGTATATTCGTATATACCATCGGATCGGTGCTATCGGCGATCGCCCCGTCCGCTGAGTTTCTGATCGGTTCGCGAGTTATTCAGGGTATAGGCGTTGCAATGGATTACGCAACGCGATTGGCAATACTGACATCGGCATTCCCACCAGTCGAACGTGGTAAAGTCCTCGGTATCAATATCGGTGTCACATATACCGGTCTCAGTCTCGGACCACTACTCGGTGGGCTCCTCACGCACAACTTCGGCTGGAGGAGTATATTCATCATAAATATAGCTGTTGGTATACTCGCTTTTATACTCGCGTCCGGGTTTTTAAGAAGCGAATATGCCGGAGCACGAGGCGAAAAGTTCGATTTAATCGGGTCTTTACTGTATGGTATCTCACTACTGTGTATAATTTACGGACTGAGTGAATCGGTCTGGCGGTATCTCACCTTCGGCATACTCGCTCTGGTACTGTTCGCCATATATGAGTGCAGAATCGAACATCCCGTATTTGAAGTCAGGCAACTTATTACGAACCATACCTTCTCGTTCTCCAATATCGCTGCTCTACTCAACTACAGTGCAACGTTTGGCGTTGTATTCGTACTCAGCCTCTACCTGCAGTACATAAAAGGATTGACACCGCAACAGGCGGGTTTGATACTCGTTGCGCAACCGGTGATTATGGCGATCATAGCACCCTTCGCGGGCTGGCTATCGGATAAGATTGAGCCACGCGGCGTAGCATCGGCAGGAATGGCGATAACAACATTGAGTCTGTTCATATTCGCGGGTATTGATGCTGATACTACTATGGGAAGTATAGTAGCGAACCTCATTCTACTTGGTTTCGGGCTCGGGCTCTTCGCATCACCGAATACGAACGCGATAATGGGCTCAGTCAGCCGAAGATTCTTCGGCAGCGCATCCGCGACCGTTGCAACGATGCGTTTGCTGGGTCAGTTACTTAGTATGGCACTTGTGATGCTCGTTCTATCTATCGAGATGGGTAGAGTGGCAATAACTCCTGAGTATTATCCCATGTTCATAACGAGTGCAAGAACTGCTTTCAGGATATTTACCGTGCTGTGTTTCATAGGTGTCTTCGCTTCTCTCGGCAGAGGACGCACCAGGGTGTGAATAAGGTGTCTATTTAATATGATTATTGCTGTGAATGATCAATCAACTAAAGCAATGGCGAGCGCGGGATGAATTCAGAAAGCCCGAAAGCAACTGCTGGAATCGACAGACTGCTTGCGATAGATAAGCGTAATTTGAGGATTCAACCGGGAATTATGCCTTGATTCCTGCTACCTTCAGTATCTCTTCCAGACTGTTTATGATATATCTGTGCCATTTATTACTCTTCGTGCTACCGCTTCTATCAAGGAAATAAGCATTTATGCCAATCCTGCGCGGGTTCAGGAAATCAAATACCCAGTGGTCACCGACATGGACCATCTGTTGAGGCTTCACATTCAGGATCTGGCATATGCGGGTGTAGAAACTGTTGGACTTCTTAACTTCACCGAAATGCGATGTGGCGGAGAAGATATGTGAGAACAAACGTCGGATTTCCGATGGGATCTGAAATTCTATGAATTCCATGGTGGCATTCGAACTTATCACAAGTACGTACCCCGCGGCTTTCAGTTCATTCAAAACATGCTCCACATCCTCGTATACGTGTACTTCATGACGGTAACGCATAAACAGTTCATCAGGGGTAATATCCAGCCCGTATTTATGTAACCAGTGGTCTATATGATACCATTCGATGCTCTCATCCCCCACTCGCTCATAGTCGCTCTTTACTATCCTGCAGGCGTCTTCAAAACTCAAACCCTTCTTCTCTGCATATGCTTCGGGTATACCGCGTAACCATACAGCGTCTGTAAAGCTCTTGCTAACTAACGTACCGTCCACATCGAATGAAAACACTTCCACATCTTCTTCTGTTGCCGCCATCTCAACTCCCGATCTCATCTCTAACTGGCATTCTTCTCACAATTACGGGAGAATAGTATAAGTAGATAATTTTTAGTAGATAATTTTTGCTATCTTTATAATAAACCAGCAAAATTAAATCAGGATCACAGCGTTCCCTAAATTGATGCGTTCGTGTGTCATCCAGAACAGCATTCAGAACGGGGTTTTTGAAAAAGCCCCTTTTATAGACCCCTCCACCCGAAATACACCCGAAAGTTATATTAGTGAGATTGACATCTGTACATTACATATGGAATTACACATGGAGATCGCATAAAATGGCCAATATAAAGAGGAAGGAATCGGGAATCATGGTTCTGCTTATCTCGATTCTATTTTTAGCCGGGATTGCTCTAACCACGGTATGCGCTGCTGAACAGGTGGATTTGTTTCTACTGATGGATGGTTCGGGCAGTATAAGCCCTGAGAATTATACCGTACAGTTGCGTGGGTATAGCGAAGCGATAAAAGAGGTCATTCCCCGGGATGGGTCTGTCCTGCTCTGTGTGATTATGTTTGGATACCCGCCAACAAATGAGTACTTCTTATACTACCACAAACCCGCACCGCGTGGATATATCCCTTATGCGAGGGTGATTGTACCACCCACCATAATAACCAATCAGTCTGTGATTGATTCTATCGTAGAGACGCTAAATAATACGCCACAGCCCGGTGACCACACGCCCATGGCTGAAGCGTTCATACTGGCGAATAAGACGCTGACTGAAGCTATTCAGGCAGGTATCGCGAGTAAAGATGCCGTCCACATAATAGACATATCCTCAGATGGTCGTCCAAACTGGGTAAAATCGCGCTACTACGAAGTACCACCGATTGCTGTGAATGCCACGTTTAAGGCGCGAGATGACGCGGTGGAGAAGGGCTATTTTGATAAGGTGAACGTACTTGGTGTCGATATTATGGATGAACCATCGCATCCATATCCATACAATCGGGAATTCTTGTATTTACTGAGATACCCGCAGCCAGGTGGTACTGAAACCCCGGGCTTCTATATAGAGGCAGCGAACTGGTCGGTCTTTCCTGAGAAGATAAAGGAGAAGTTACAGCGAGAGATACCCGGGCTCACAATCGAGAAGCACGTAGATAAGGCGGAGTGTAATCCTGGTGACACGTTGACGTACTCGATACACTACAGCAATACCGGTAACATGGGTCTTACAAAGGTTGTACTGACCGATGAAGTTCCCGCATACACCACCGTGGTGAATAGCAGTATCTCGGATGGTGGAAGCTTTACGGCGGGTGTTATCACGTGGAACATAGGCGATCTGAGTACGGGTGCCTCGGGAACACAGACATTCCAGGTACGGGTTCATAGCGGTCTCGTGAATGGGACCGTGATACGAAACGTAGCCACAATAGATAGTGACGAGACCAATCCGCTCAGTGATTATGCCGACACAGTGGTAGAAGTAACCTCGACACCGACGCCGACACCGACACCAACACCAACACCAACGCCGACACCAACGCCGACATACCCGACGCCGACATACCATTTAGAAGCGTATAAGCTCGTGGATAAGAAGTTCGCGCTACCGAATGATACACTTATGTACTCGATAAGATTCCGTAATGAGGGTCTCACCACACTGACGAACGTGAAGATAAAGGATGAGATACCAGAGAACACGACTTACATAGCAGAAAGTATGTACTTTAATGGCATATTGCAGACCGACGCAGCGGATGGCGATAACGGGACATATTATCCATCGAATAATACACTGGTCTGGGATATAGGGACCATGGCTCCGGGTGCAATGAGGGAGGTGAACTTCAAGGTCAGGATAGATCCGTTCGTCAGGGACGGTACCGTTATCGAGAATACAGCGATACTGTGGTCAAGAGAGACACCGCCAATCAACCGCTCTGCGATAACCGTCATTATGCATCCACCAGAAGTGCCTGCACTCATGCCTCCTGGTATTGCCATGCTTATCGGACTGTTGATGATGGTAGTGTATCGGAGCGTAAGACGCAGGTATAAAAGATAAATTTAGCCTGAAACTTACAGGTTCAGCCATGCAATCATTATCATTATCATGATATAGCATATCGCAAATACAAAGGCACTCCTCTTCGCTATGCGTATGGCATCTCTGATATGCTCGGTTCGTGGTGCCTTACAGCCGGTCCCTGTAACCGAATAATGCCCTATCTTCTCCAGTTTCACATTTAACACAGAACTCATTGCTACAATAGTAAGATGTACTCGTTTACCCGTCTTCGCTATACGTGTTTTACCACCTACCAGTAATATCAATCCAGCCGCTATGCGTTCCGGTACGTAATTCAGAACGTCGTCGGCTCTCGCTGCAAACCACCCGAAATGTATGTACCGGTCGGTTTTATAGCCCACAACGGCATCCAGTGTATTAATCACGCGGTAAAGCATAGCGCCCGGCAGACCAGCAATTGCGAAATAGAAGAACGGTGCAATAACACTATCCGTCAGGTTCTCGGCTACCGATTCTATTGTGGCGGAGTTCAGATGCTCCTGATCAAGGTCAGTTACCGCTCTGCTCACAATCTTGCCAACCGCGTTACGTTTCGAGTCCAAATCGTCCGCTGTTATTACGTTTCGGGCGTATCGTTCCAGACCATTCAGTGTGAATGTCATCTTGAATATGAGTGCTGCTGCTATAATGTACAACTCCCATGGTAGCAGAAACATAGCACAGCAGGGCACTGTGAAGATGGTCGCTATCAGCACACTGAAGCTAACCCCGCGAAAACGCTCTTTACGCGGGTTACCACGTTCTGTCATCCGGTCAAAGCGGTACATCAATCTGCTTATCCAGACGATGGGATAATATCGTTCCAGACGCTCTGGTGGATCACCCACGGTGAGATCAATAGCAAGCGCGGCGATAAAAATCAAGATTTGGGATATTGCAAACGGAGGGTTCATTGCCCTTTCACCGGCGGATAGCTATCTTTGAGTTCATGGAATATGCTCACGCGTACACGCTCCAGATCCTCCACACGCTTTATGCCCCGCCCCCTGATTATCTCAAGTAAGACCGATGCGACTTCGAATCGGTGTATCCAGTAGCAGTGTGTACAGTTCCATACAGAGGTCCCATCCTTACGTTTTAACCATTCTCCCCCGGTCTGTTGATCTTTACAGGGATAAAAGGGGCAGAAGCACCATGTACAGTCCTGTCCACGGAAATGGCATGGATAATAATCACAACTCTCGTCCGGTCCAACAAGTCCTGATATCAGTACCTTCTTCAGGTGTTCATATGCCAGGGGGTGCATTTATATGGCTATTATTGATTACCATGGATGGTTTTGCAGAAATTTAAACTTGTTGGCGGTTAGCCTCTGAGTAGAAAGCCGGGACTGTGCGGTGTAGATGTCAATATTTATTTACGTAGAAGCTTCAACGAAAGCTTTTTTACCATCTGCTGTGTTCTTAAGCAGCCGGAACGCCAGGTCCTGACCCGGAAAAGACCGTAATCCGCAATCAGGTCCGGTATACTTGATTCTATCACCGAATATAGCATGAGCGTGTTTCAATCTCTGTTTCACTCGTTCCGGGTTGTTATATTCATCTATAATCGCTTTCAATATCGTTTCATCACCGAACGCCCGCGTATGATGGCGTTCATCGTATTCCGCAGCCATGCTCATTATATCTGTCCGTGCGATACCCACCCTTAGATACTTGTCGTAGCGCTCCAGCATCTCCCGGTCTATAAGTTGCAATAGCGATGGATTTGCAGCGGATTCCACCCCTATCACGCTTATACCTTCCACCTGACACACGAGCTCGTAGAATATCGGTGAGTGCAGATGTATCTGCGTATCTATACCTTTCTGAAATGCGAACTGCGATGCGGTCTCCAGTGCCTTTATCACCGCTTCGTCCTCTTCTATACGCGGATCCAGACCCATACTCGGCTCGTCGATCGATACGCATCGCACCTCATAATTGCGTGCACACTCGATACTGTGTTTTATGAACCTGCAAACCGATTTAGCGATGTTCAGCACGATGTCCATATAAACCGGCGGCTGGAACTGGTTATAATACAGCTCTATCGGACCGGTGACGCATACCCGCAGCTTCAATTTCTCACCCCTGTCTGCTTTATAGCGTGCTGCAAGCGTTTCAAGCGCTTCCAGCTCTATTATTCGTGCCTCTTCGTACTTTATCAGCAATGGCGCTTCTGTCTTCGTATCGTCCATCATGGGCTCACTGAACTGTGCGACCATGTGCTGGAACTGGGGGTACGTGGGCAGTTCCACCCCTGCATTTATCTTCTGCCACATCGCATCCTCTATCATGCCATAAAGCGCGTCATCAGGCATGGCAAAGGCTTTCTCTATCCATTCTTTGCTCGTTCCTTCCGGTAACGGATAGCTGCCTATGTCATCATATATTAATTCTGAACTCATATCTCATCCATCCTCCTCTCCCAATAGCTGGTTATCTTATCCACCTTCTCCGCTGCTATACCTGTGTAACGCTCAGCGTTAAACACCTGTCTGCGCTGTTCTGGCGTGAACCTGCTTATATATGATTGCACAGTATCATCCGCTTCTATCAGCTCTTTCAAGCTCTTACCGTGTTCATATGCCTGAAACGTCTTCTGCCTGAGGTATTCATGCGCATCTCGATACCCGTAATACGATAGCAATATGTACAGTGGTTCAGCAATGATATTATCCGCAGAGATGTTGAAATTGGCACGCATTTTGGCTCTGTCCACAACTAACCGCTCGCTTATGCGCTTCAATCGCCTCACACTGTGATCGAATATCACCAGCAACTCGGGGATATATCGCTGAGATGCGGAATTGGTAAGGTCGCGTTGATGCTCTGAGACCTGATCGAGATGCACTGTCACGATCTGTGGCATGAATCGTTTCCATAAACTCTTAACCCCCTCGAACCCTATCGGATTGCGTTTATGCGGCATAGTCGATGAGCCCACCTGAGTTGCAGTCGCCTGCTCTCGTACCTCGGCAATCTCGCTCCGCTGCAGGTGTCGCATATCATCACAGAAATTGGCAAGCACCGAGAAACTGCTTATTATCGTGTGTATCAGGTCGCATACAGGCTCGGGCGGTACGATCTGGGTGGATATAGGAGCGGGTTTGAGTCCCAGCACCGCCATTACATCCCGTTCAAACGCTTCAGGATCATCGAATATGAGTGAAGCGGCGTTATACGCGCCTACGGCGCCCGATAACTTACCTCGAAGATTCTCACTTGCATCTCTAACCTTCAATATCCGGTTGCCCCATCGGTTCACGTACTGCGCAATTGCGAATCCGAAAGTGATGGGTTCGGCATGCTGTCCATGTGTTCGTCCTATCTGCAGCGTATCTCGTTCTCGTCTGGCAAGGTCGATCCAAACGCGTTCCAGCGCTTTCATGTCCGGCAGGATGACTGCTCTCACCGCTTCCCGGTACCTCAGGGCATTCGCGGTATCCACAATGTCGTACGAAGTAGCACAGAGATGCACAAATGGTTTCGCATCTTCGCTCACCTTACGCCTGATCACATTCACCAGTGCGCGTATATCATGCTTCGTACGTTTCTCCTCTTCGTATACTTCCTCCGGGCTTATACTTGACGCTGCATCCACAATCTCCTGTTTCAACGCCTCGTCCAGTAACCCCCTGCGTGCGAAAACCTCAGCAATTGCCGCTTCCACACGCGCCTTGTAGTGCAGATACGCTTCCTCAGACAGATACGCACGCAGATCATCCACCGCATAACGGTAGTCCGTTGGTGAGAAATCAGTGAAAGCCACCATTAACACCCTCCTCTCGCTTCATCAATTCTATAAGCTCACAGGGCTGATCGGTCGCTATACCATCCACACCAAGATCGATAGCGTTAAGTAAATCCTGCTTCGTGTTCACAGTCCACGGATAAACCTCTATACCGCTGTCCGTACACACATCAACAAATTCACGATTGCATTTTATCCGCTCGTATTTGGGGAATATAGCATCCGCCTCAGCATCCTGTACCAGCCGTACGGGATTCACCGGTACACAAGCAATTATCGCACCGGTCTTTATCGATGCACCCCCAGTATCCTTCAGATTACGTAGTGAATGATGCAGGAAAGAGACGACAATTACATCTCCGGTCATATCCGCTTCTGTTATCGCATCAAGCACCGGTATCTCCATGCCCTCTTCCTTCAGTTCTATAACCAGAGAGCGGTTATATAGCTTTGCAAGCGAAATAACCTCGGATAACTCCGGTATACGCTCGCCTCTGCCCGCATCGAGTACCTTTAACTCTCTCAGGGTCCTGTCACCCACCCTGCCGGTACCATTTGTGGTTCTATCAAGTGTGTCGTCATGGATCACCACCATCTTATTGTCTGCGGTGAATCTTACATCAACCTCAACGGCATCCACGCCACATTCAAAAGCTTTACGCACCGCTCTCAGCGTGTTCTCGGGCTCGGTCGCTCTCGCGCCTCGATGGGCTATCACCTTTATCATCCTGTACTTATGAGCAGCTCAAACATTTAATAATCTTCAAATAAAATATTATCGAAGATGGAAGAGTTTGAGATAGATGAGGTTTCGATCTACTGGGATATTGGAGAGAAGTACAAGGAACAAATAAAAAATCGCTATAACTTCATGGTTGCTGGCTTTCCGCCTCTCGGTAACATCATACCCTATCATCTGAAAGAGCTTTTGCAGGATTCCGTGCGGGTAATGTGCCTGTATTCCTGTAACTTCCCACCGATGGTAGAAGCACGGGATGAGGAGTTTGTGATACCACATGACGAGCTCTGGTACAGCACGGAGAAGCGGTTGTTCTGCTATGTTGGCAAGTATCCGGAGACGGAATATCTACCAAAATCGGCGTATAAGCAGTCCGAAGGGCTGGCGCGAATCGCAAAGATGCTCAACGTACGTGAGTTATACACAATAGGGGTGATAATGCCATTTCAAGAACCCTTCAGGAATACTAAACCAGGTATAGAGGCGTATATCGGCTATTTCGAAGGTTCTCGCAAGGAGTTACCAGCTGGTTCGATAAAGATGACGAGAAAGAATATCGGACGCTACACGATAATTCGTAAGACCGGACTGTTGCCGGGTTTCGCGTCGAAAATGGGTATTGAGAGCTATTCTATACTCGGTGTTGGTAAATATCCCGAAGACCTGCGAGCTTGTGTCGGTGCATTACGGGTATTCAAGCGGATGTCTGGAATAGAACTGGAGACGGGCACGATAGAGAAGATGCTGACGGAAAGCGCAGAAGCGGTTGAGAAACGGATAAAGCAACAGATAGAGAAGAGTGCTTCTGTGTATCGCGGTGATGGTGTGGGTGCCGATACGTCTCAATACATGTATGGCTGATTGAACCGGAATGAACCATTGAAATATGAAGGAATCGTTGAGCAGTGTGGATATAGCAGTAATCGTTAAAGAACTGCAGCAGCTGGTTGGTGCGAGGGTGGAGAAGGTCTATCAGATCGGTAAGGAAGAGATAAGGTTGAAACTGCATAAGAGCAATGTCGGCTCCTTTGATCTGATAATAGAAGCTGGTAGACGAATCCATCTAACGAAATACAGACGTGAAGCGCCGCGAATGCCTTCTAACTTCGCAATGTTCCTCCGGAAGTATCTTGGTGGCTGCAGGATCATTGCTATAAGGCAGTTCGATTTCGATCGAATAGTGGAACTGAGCTTGAGTTGCCGTGATAACGAGCTTGGATTGATAGCGGAATTGCTTCCCGGTGGCAATATCATTCTGATAGACGAGAAAGGTGAGATACTGATACCATTCCACCGTGTTAGCTTCTCAACGCGTGAGATAAAAGCGCACGAGCGATACGAGAGACCACCTTCGAGAATCAACCCGTTACAAATGTCTAAGGACGAATTTGCGAAACTGTGCAGTTCTGCAACTAAAGATGTTGTACGTACACTTGCAATGTGTCTGGGTGGGCTTTATGCGGAAGAGGTATGTGCAAAATCGGGTATTGACAAGCATAAGCATGCAAGTGCGCTCGATGATGCCGAGCTGAATGCCATATACAGTACGATAAGGGAGGTGTTAAAGCCGGTGATAACGGGTGAAGGGCTGTGCCCGCATATAGTGATCGAGGCGGGTGAGCATGTGGATGTTTTACCGTTCGAACTGAGTCGATATAAAGACGCGGAGAAGATAACATTTCCCTCTTTTAACGATGCGGTGGATGAATTCTTCACGAAGAAGATAGCGGATAGTGTGGAAACAGCCGCTCAAAGTGAACGTGATAGGGTAATAGCGCGATACGAGCGTATATTGAAGGAGCAGGAGGAGGCACTGGCTGAGTACCAGACGAAGGAGGAGGAATGGCGGCGAAAAGGTGAACTGATATATACAAAATACCGGCAGATTGAAGATATGCTGGCGAGTATGACGCGAAATGCCCGGAAGGTGGAACTGTCACTGCCCGAGGGTAAAATCGAGATCGATACCTCTTTATCGCTATTTAAGAATGCGAGTCTGTGTTACGAACGTGCGAAGGTCTTCAAGAGGAAGAGGGAGGGTGTGGAACGTGCGATTGCGGAGACGAAGGAGAGATTGAAGCAAGCACAGGAGCGAGAGTTGGCTATTGCGAAGGGTGCGATACCGGAGAAGCGCGAGATGAAACGTAAGAAGCAGGAATGGTACGAACGTTTCCGGTGGTTTGTAACCCGTGAGGGAGTACTCGTAATAGCGGGTAATGATGCAACCACAAACGAGATGCTGGTGAAGAAGTATATGGATAGTGACGACCTGTTCTGTCATACACAGACGAGTGGTGCTCCCGTCGTAATAGCGAAGACGGGCGGGAAAACTTTATCTGAGTCAAGTTTGCGTGCGATAGCGCAATTTGCCGCTTCTTACTCCAGTTTATGGAAATACGGGTTCTACGAGGGTGAATGCTATATCGTCAGCGGTGAGCAGGTGAGTAAGGCACCACCATCGGGCGAATACATAAGGAAAGGCAGTTTTGTGATAAGGGGCAAGAGACAGTATTTCAAGGTGCCTCTGGGGCTTTGTATCGGTATAGACGAGCGTGACCGCGTGGTTGCATTGCCCGAGCAGGAGAAGCAGAGGCTGAAACGGTTTGTGGTTCTGGAACCCGATAATGAACTGGATAAGAACGAACTATCAACGGCGATTGTGGAGTACTTCCAGGCGCATGGTATTGTGACCACACAGGATAAGATACTGCGTCTTTTACCGCCCGGTAAGTCCCGAATAAAGGCAAAATCGGGTTGAACGCTGTTGTAAAATCACAAGATTGCATAACATTTCAGCCGAAGAATGCATAGGATACGGGAATGCGCTGCGAATGGCAATAGAGGGACAAGAACTTTCAAATGCTGATTCATCGTTCAGAATAGTGCGTACATTGAATGTCTCAAAATCCAGCGGAATCATGATTGCCATGGCAGTCTGGGACAATCCCATACGATAATGCTATCCGTTGGGATTTTTATCAGGCGCCGAAATGCGAAGAAGCCTGTCTTGGCGAATGGTAATCATGGAGTGCATCCTTCATTTCTTCTTGGCTTCATACCATGGCATCAAAAGCTTCTCTATGAACGATACAAGAGCATATAAAATAATTCCCAGCACAGTAAGCTGAATAATCGCAACGAAGACCTGAGGAGTATCCATCAATCCCGCAGCATAAATTGTTAAATAACCAAGACCCGCATTCGCACCTACAAATTCACCCACTACTGCACCGATTACTGCGAGTGTAATTGCAGTTTTAAAGCCCGCGAATAGCATGGGGAGAGAACTTGGGATCTCGATTTTCCTGAAAATGTCAAACTTACTCGCACCGGTGGATTTCATCAGTTCAAGCAAATTCCTATCTGACGACCGTATGCCGGTAATCATATTTACAAATATGGGGAAGAATACGATTAAAGCAACGAGGAAGATCTTCGATGAGAGACCAAAGCCAAGCCAGATAACTATAAGAGGTGCTAAAGCAATTTTGGGTGCCGTTTGCGCCGCAACTATATAAGGCGAAAGTATCCGTTCCAGTTTTCTCGATTTTGCCAGCGGATAACCTAAAAGTATAC
Source organism: Methanosarcinales archaeon (assembly GCA_025464325.1). GTDB lineage: Archaea > Halobacteriota > Syntropharchaeia > Alkanophagales > Methanospirareceae > G60ANME1. Next base: position 37,806 of record JAODGH010000016.1, read on the forward strand.
CAATTGTCATGCCTGCCAAGAATCCCGTGATTGTTTCATACAGCGTTACATAAGTGTGTTTGAGTAGCATTCCGTTCCCAAGCAAAGAGAGGTATTCAAAGAAGACATCTTCAGGTGGCGGTAATAAAAAGGGCGGGATATTGAAGAGTGAAGTTATACCCTTCCAAAAACCTATTGTCAGCAGAAACACCAGTATATACATCGTATATAAAGTGAGAGTGCTGATTTTTGGCGTGGCGACGAAATCATCCAGCCTTTTTGGTGGTTTTACCACTTCACCTCTGGTGATTTTAGTGTTAAAGTGTATTCTACCATTGGTATAGGCACCCAAAGCTTTTCGCACTTTTTGTACATACTTGCTAAAATCATCAGTTTCTATTATATTCACGTCCCTGTCCCTTTTAAGTTTTATCTCCAGAACCTCTTTTACGGTTCCCGGTCTATCGGATAATATCACAACCCTGTCAGAGAGGAGAACGGCTTCGGGTATGCTGTGAGTGACGAAGACAATAGTCTTTCCCGTTTCTTTCCATATCCTTAAAAGTTCAAAGTTCATTCTCCCCCTTGTTATCTCATCTAAGGCACCAAAAGGCTCATCCATCAGAAGAACAAGAGGGTCTTGCACAAGTGCCCGTGCGATGGCAACTCTTTGCTTCATGCCTCCTGAAAGCTCGTTTGGATAGAAGTGTTCGAAACCCGTCAAATCAACCATCGCAAGTATCTTTTTTACTTTCTCCTCATCTTCTGCTTCGATTTTTTTTTTGGCAACTTCCAGCGGTAATAGGGTATTTCCTAAAACTTTCCGCCAGGGCAGTAGTGTGGGATCCTGAAAAACGAATCCGGAATTCTTATGCAAATCTTGAACTGCTCCTTTTTTAAAAATAACCTCCCCCTCTGTTTGTTCTATCAGGCCTCCAATGATTCTGAGTAAGGTGGTCTTTCCACAGCCACTTGGTCCGATGATGGACAGGAATTCTCCCTCGTTAACAGTAAAAGATACGTTCTGCAACGCTCTGACAGGCATTTTTTCTGTCTCAAAGACCATACCAATACCTTTGAGTTCTATCAGTACATCCTTCATCTTTATCAAATGATTATAGAAAGAGAAGATAAGCATATCTCCACGATGGAGAGGAAAATAAGGGAACCCCATGTGATTGAAGATGAAAATTACTATTACATCTCATAATATGCTTTGTCTATGCTCTTCACATCTACACACACCTCTATATCTTTTACCAGCAGGTTTATGATTTCTGCTTTAGTTTTGCTTTCATCGTAGTCCCATGCATTTGCTTTGATTTCAACAAAGAAGGACCCACCTATCAGGGGTTCTTCAATACGATCCAGGTTTATAATCACTTCTTTCATCTTTATTCTCCTCCGCCTTTTCACAATTTTTCTCTCTATTTTAGCATTCAAGAATTCGAGGAAGAAAATGATCGAGGGATGTTCCACTTTTATCTCTTCCCTCTCCCTGTTTATAATCCAGACATTTCCGTGTCGTAACTTATTTATGAGCCTTACCCATGTGATGATATGTGAAGGAGTCTTCTTTAACGATTGCTTTAATGGAGTTTCCTCTCGATATCGGAGATATGCGTTTGGTTGATATCCCGTTGGGGTGATGTAATAATCTGATTGCGTTACTTCCTCCTCGGTTATAATTCCTTTTTTTATATTGTTATAGAGACGCGAGAAGTCCGAAGTTTTCACCCGGAACTTTGTTTGTATTTCAAAGCTCGGTGTAAAGGGTATGTCACTGAGTTCTTTTATTGAATATAATATGGAGTGCCCATCAGGAGTAATTGAATACTTCCCCTCACCTTTTCTTACTAATCCTGCATCAATGAGAGCATCTAAAACGTTCTTCATGCTGCTCTGACTGATGTCGGTGCCCCTATACAATTCATTCCAGGTGTGTTCTCGGGTATTCAGCTGCTTCAATATCCGTATGGAGTGCTTCTTTTGAATTGCCTTTATTTGATTTTGGGGTATGTTCAGCTTTGATAAGCCTTTGTAGAAGTCAATGCCATTTTGAGAGAGAATGAATCTGTTTTCGGTTTCGGGTTTAACGATTTCCAGATGAACGAGTTTGGTTATGAGTCGGTAAAGCTGGTTATAATCAATGTTGAGGGATTCGCATATCTCTTTTGTTGAAAAGCCTCCCCTTCGAGTGTATAACAAATGCAAGAGCTTATCAAATATACCGGGAAAATTTGCCTTTGCTTCCAGTATCCCTATTACCTTCTCTTCACCTATCCTCTTCAATTCTATCATCATATATTAATAAAGCTGGAATTTTACATAAAGTCTATCGTAGATAAGTACATGATAGAAGTAGAGGCGAAGGTGCGGATAAGTGATGTGTGGTGGATGGAGAAGAGAATATCAGAGGAGGGAGCGGAGTATAAAGGGATGATAAAACAGCGTGATGAATATTATGACTTTCCAGATATGAGGCTTTTTAATGATGGTGGTGCATTCAGAGTTAGATCTTCAGATGGTGACTTCAGGATAACTTACAAGTGGTGTAAAAAGGATGAAGATACAACAAGCAGGGAGGAGATAGAGATAGGGATAGAATCTGCAGATAAAATGATAACGATACTGGAGAGCATAGGCTTCGTAAAATTGTGTGAGATAAAGAAAAAGAGAAAGGTTTATCAGTTGGATGATTTGAAGGTATCACTGGATGAAGTAGAAGGACTGGGCAGTTTTGTAGAGGTGGAAGGGATGGCAGATAGTGAGGAAGAATACAGAGCGAAGAAGGTTGAGATATTTAAGCTTCTTGATAGACTGGGCATATCTTCAAGTGATATTATTCGAAGGACATATATGGAGATGGCACTTGATAGAAAAGCTTAAATGTAAATAGGGGAATAGTATGAAGGGGAAATAGGAATGAAGAATAGAAGTTTCACATTGCCGGTAGTGATTCTGGTTTCAACCGTTATTGTTATCTTCACTTGTGGAATGCCCGTGTTTGCGAAGGTTAATTACATGTCAAATGCAACATATGACTACGACGGCAGTTCGGTGTATCCCGGCGAGGAGATACGGGTGAAGATGACGATAAACCCGGGAGTGAGCGAAGTGAAGGACATGAGAATAACCATTTCCGAGGCTGATGCGCTGATAGACGGCAATTCGTTTGAGAAGACGATATCACCCGCAGGGGCGCCGGTGAATCTTACGCGGGAAGGACACACCTTCTTATGTGATAGATTAAAACCGGGTGAGTCAATCACATTGATGTTCAACGCGTATCCGAAGACGGAGAAGGAGAAGAGGATAAAGGTGGCGAATGTACGGATAGAGTATACGCAATTGGGGCAACGACTTGAAGAGACAAAGGAGATAAGCGCGAATCTCGAGAATTCCGCATGGTTTGGTTACGAAGTAGTAAAGAGGGAGGCAAAAGGGCTTCAAAACGAGCTTAAAAAGCTTCAACTCGAATTATCAGCGATGCGGTGGATGCTATATCTTGCCATTATTTTTGGTATTACGACGGTTATATTTTGTGTCATGTGGTATAACGAATGGAAGAAGCCAAAGATACCATAAATATATAAATAGCCATTGAAATATCAAAATAAAATATAAAAGAAGAAAGAAAAGGTGAGGAGTTATGAATCCTATGGTTGTGGTAGGAGTAGGCGAGGCAGGCGCGAACATGGCTACAGCAGTGTACGAGTTGGTGAAGCACGAAAAGGTTGACAAATATTTCCAGTTTATTCTTATTGACTCAAACGAGAGCGAGCTCCAGCGAGAAGAGATACCGAAAGAGATAAAGCAGAAGATAACCCTCAGACCACCGGATAATGTAATAGCTATTCGGGAGGATTTAAAGACTTTCAAATACCTGTATAAAGGAGTAAATATTCAGAGGAAGGGTGCGTTAAGACAGCGGGTGGTTGCAAGGTACTTTGTGGACAGGAAATACGACGATCTAAGGATAAGCCTCTACAATATCACGAGAGACTTTGCAGATAAGCACATGGCAGACCTTACAGAAGAGGGGAATAGTTTGACGATTACGCTATTACACTCCGTCGGTGGAGGAACAGGTAGTGGTAGTTTCCCAATACTTACAGCGATGCTCAACGGTATAAAGAGGGATTTAGAGAAAGAACTGGCTATAAGTGTATCAATATGTGGTGTAGGGAGTATGCCAACTTTGCCTGAAGACATAGCTGCTCCGGTAGAGGGAGACCCGGTATATTATGCGAATGCATTTGCGGTGTTCAAAGAGATAGAGAAGCTGCTCGAGGATAAAGAGCTTGTACTCCCGTTATACTATACAGTGGCGGAGGTAGGGAAGCCATTGGAACTAAAAATAGAAGGTTTGCCATTTGATAAATATTTTCTTGTCGGCATAAATGAAGGCGAGTTGAAGCGAGGGATAAAAGAAGAGTGGGTGGAAGCCTATATAGAGGAGAAGAATCGGAGTATAGCTAATTGTCTACTGGCATTACATGAACATCGCTCGTTATCTAAGGGAGACTGGCCCGTAGCAGGTGGAGGTGGTAGTGAATACGCGATAGGTTCGTTTGCGGAACATGAGATAAAGGTACCTGTTCGGCTTTTAGAAGTTTATGTAAGGAAAAGAGAAGAGCTCGATAGCAAGATGGGGGAACTGAAAGGGGTTAAAGAGGAGATAAAGAATAAAATAGAAGATATCAAGCGCCTTCAGGCAGTGAATATCAGTCCGGACGATGTCCCTGAAGCACTTAAGAAAGATGTAGAGGCTATGGTTACGAGAGAACTTCAAACGGGTATTATGAATATTTCAGAAGCAGAACTTGAGGATTTTGTAAAAGGAGAACTTAAGAAGGGTTTTGGAATAGAGGGAGAAGTATACGGTGTAAAACTTTTGACGAATAAATTTGATGAGATGAAATATACAGAGGAATGGGGGAAAAAGGTAGAGGAACTCTGGGAACGTTATGGACTTGGAAATAAGGATAAATACAAGAATAAGACAACAATCAGGGACAAGGATGAAAGTTTACATAAGTGGCTTTTAGAAGTAATCAATATAAATAAGGCATGGCTTGAGAATCCGCCAAGAGTGCATCTGCCGGGAGAGAAGAAGAGGAAACAAAATTTGATTGAGAGATTAGAGAGTGAGAAGGATGATCTGGAAGCTATTAAGAGAAAAAGTGAACAGTTAGAGAGACTCAAGGGGAAGACGGCAGAATTAAATGGAGAAGTAAAGAATGAACTTTTAGATGAGATAAGCAGGAAAACAGAAGCAAAGAATAGCCGGGAAGATAGGGTGAGGAGGCTTGAGGACGAGATAAAAGCACTGGAAAGGGACATTAAAGCTACTGAGGACGGTTTATCAAAGTCAAAATTCGGGAGAGTTGGGTATCTTCAGTTAAAGAGTGATAAGGTGAAGGATATAACAGGAGAGGAGCTTGATAGATTGGATTCTTTGAAGAAATTTGTGGAACGGGGATATATAGATATTCAAGATGTGAGACGTGGCTTAGAGACACAGATAAAGAGAGCGAAAGGCTGGTCTTCAATAAGTGTAAGAGATGCAAGGCATCTAAGCTTGTTCCTGCTCTGTAACGGAGAAAATGCGGAACTCATAAGCGAGCTATCCGCAGAGGTTATCCCTCAAGACTATTCATCGTACGAGTTAAGGGATAAGTACACGATAAAGGCGTGCTTTTTTCAAGTGGGCATGAAAATTTCTGATATCACGGATTTCCGCTTGATAAAAGAGCGATATGAGGAAGGGATATTACAAAAAGCGTTAGAAAGGGTCGGGAGAAAGGTTGAGGAATCGTTTGCATACCCTGAGTGGTTCTCTAAGGAGTAAAATGCGAGGGGGCACGCACAAAACTATATGGGTAAGAGAAGCAAGAACCGGCTTTGTTTGCTACGATAAATCAGTGAGAAATGCTAAGATATAAATCGTGGTTTATCGGACCGAAAGGAGAGAATGCAGACATATTAGAGGAGTATGTTCTGAAAAGCCTCAGGGATTACATACACATGAGGCGGAATTTCAGGACTCGTGACCCGTTTATAATATCACCAAAGAACAAGAGTACGAGGGAATTTGAGGAGAGTCTGGAACCGTTTAAGGAGAATTTTGAGAAACTAACGTACCGGATGAAGGAGAGTATGCCTTTCTTTTCGCCGAGATATATCGCTCACATGACTTCTGATACACTCATATCCGCCAACGTGGGATATTTCATGGGAATGTTATACAACCAGAACAACGTGACATCGGAAGCGTCTCCAGTAACGACAGAGCTTGAACATGAAGTGGCATGTGATCTGGCAGAGTTGATAGGCTATGATACCTCTTCCTTCTGGGGGCACCTAACAAGTGGAGGCACGGCGGCGAATTTTGAGGCTTTATGGGTGGCCAGGAACCAGTGCTATTTCCCGCTGGCGGCGAAAGAGGTGGCGGATGCATATGATCTGGATATTGAAGTGGAATTGTTAAACGGTGAGAAGAGAGACATAAAGGAGGCAGAAGAGGTGACGGATGCGTTTTTGAATAGCATTGACCCAAGGAGAGCGTCAGAGTTACGAGATGCGTTATATGAAGCAGCGATGAAGAAGGGGGTTGGACCAAAGGCTATAGAAGACGCATTATTTGAGGCAGGGATTTCGGGTGAGGGTATGCACGGGTATCCAAGAGGAGCAGTTTTTGTCCCGCAAACGGCGCATTATTCATTCAAGAAGATCGTGGAAGCGCTCGGAATAGGCAGGAAGAATCTGGTATATGTGGATGTTGATGAAGATTTTAAGATGAACATGGAGGATTTGAAGACAAAGCTTGAGAGAGGAGAGAAAGGTTATTGCCGTTGTTCCAATAGTCGGCACTACGGAAGAAGGCGCGGTTGACCCTGTGGATAAAATAGTGACTATGCGGGATGAGTTAGCGAAAGTAGGGGGGGCAAAGCTTTTTCATTCATGCCGATGCTGCTTATGGAGGTTATGCAAAAACAGTTTCAAAGGGTAAACTGGCAAAGCATGTTCATGACTGTTTACAGGCATTGAGATATTGTGATTCGGTAACGATGGACCCGCATAAATTGGGATATGTGCCATATCCTGCGGGTTCAATTCTGTTCAAGGACAGGGGTGCAAGGAAGTTTATTATATGCAATGCACCGTATATATTTCATGGCGAATCGGAAGTTATTGGTCAGTATATACTGGAAGGCTCCAAACCAGGAGCAGCGGCGGTGGCGTGCTGGCTCGCTCACAGGTCGGTCCCATTAAATGAGAGGGGTTATGGAAGAATCATTGGCACGACGATAGACCTTATCCGCAATCTTGAAAATAAACTCGCTACAGATTTGAAGGATGTCACGCAGTTATTGACACGCCCACATCTTAACATGCTGTGTTTCAGAGTGAATTTTCCGGGCGTTTCTCTGGATAAGATGAATGAAATAAACGAGCGAATCTACAAATACTTTTTGGAAGGACCGGATAAGGATTATCCGATAACATCCAGAAGGTTTTTCATATCGGAGACCAGTTTCAAGATTGGAGATTACAAATTCTTAAAGGAGAAGTTCAATTTAGAGGGAGCGGGTGAAGATGACGAAATAAAGTTCTTGCGAGTTACCATTATGAATCCATATTCAGAGAATGCGCTTTTTAGTTTTGTGGAGGAGTTAAAGAAGAAACGCGAATGATTTACCGTTAGAGAAATGGTTACAGAAATACACGTCCCCGCTGGAGAAACGGTTTGTGGATGAGGAGTTTTGCTATTATGGCACCTTGCTCGCGTGCATAGAGATGATAGAATCGGGTACTACGTGCTTTGCGGATATGTATTACTATGAGGGAGAAGTAGCGAGAGCGGCAAGAGATGCAGGTATGCGGGGCGTATTAGCTGAGAGCATACTTAAGAATGAGACGCCAGATGCGGCTGATTTTGAAGAAGGGCTCACCTATGCGGAGGAGTATATCAGGGGTTGGAGAGATGACAGCCTTATTATCCCCGCTATCGGACCGCATGCACCTTATACCTGCAACGATGAAATTCTTATAAGGGCTAAGGAGCTTGCAGATAAGTATGAAGTGCCCGTGTTAATCCACGTTGCAGAGACGATCAGCGAGGTGAAGAATTCTATGAACACCACGGGTTATCGCCCGGTGGAATATTTAGGTGCTCTGGGTGTTCTGGGCATGAATGTGGTGGCTGCGCATTGCGTCTGGCTCACATCAAAGGAGATGGAGATACTGCGAGAGAGCGGCGTGAAAGTAGCGCATAACCCCACGAGCAATCTCAAATTGGGCTCTGGAATAGCGCCGGTGCCGGAACTGATGGATAGGGGAGTGGTTGCAGGTATCGGAACGGACGGATGTGCAAGCAATAATGACCTGGACATGATAGAAGAGATGAGGCTAGCTTCTTTGCTCCATAAAGGCACGCATGCAGACCCTACGAAGGTGGATGCGAAACGTGTTATAGAGATGGCGACCATAGAAGGTGCGAAGGCGCTGGGCATAGATGACATCACTGGTTCAATAGAAGTTTCAAAGCGAGCAGACATAGCGATTCTCAACTTTAATAAAACCCACCTGACTCCTTTTTATGATTATGCACCGGAGAATATCTATTCGCAGATAGTATACGCGGCGAAGGGTTCGGATGTTGAGACGGTGATTATCAACGGTAAAGAGGTGATGCGAGACCGTGCGATTATGACAATAGACAAGGAGATGGTGATGTTGAAATGCCGTAGTATAGCTAAAGAGATAAACGAATACAGAAGAGAGCCGGAGCGAGTCGCATCGAAGTTGATAAAGCTTGGTGCTGTGGATGTGGAACCCACGTACGAGATGCAGATAAAGTTCAAGTTTGAAGAAGAGCCAGCAGTGTTTGAAGTTCTAAAACGGGGAGCAATAGCGGTTAGCGATGTCCAGACGGTTAAGCAACGAGATATTTATTTCAAGCAGAAGCTGGAAGAGCGGGGATATCTGAGGTTAAGAGAAGAGCAGGCAGTTTCAGAGCAGGATGAACCAGCCGGGAAGCCGAAATACACACTCACAAGCACGGCAGGAACGGTAATAGATGAAAAGGGCATAACAATCATGCGCAGAAGAAGGATGGATACAAGAGTTGAGCCCACAATAGCATTCTTCATGGATTATTTTGGTGTGAAGAAGGATAAAGAGATAGAGAAGATACGGCGTAAATTAAAGTGCATTTATAAAGGTGTGCATATCTCCATCAATATTGACAGATTCATCAAACCCGCAATATCCGTGCGCTACGTTGAGGTGAAGAGCAGTGCATGGACGAGGAAGGAGGCGAACAGGCAGAGGGACATAATGAACGAGTTCATAGGGGTATTGGGGTTTGAGCATGAGAAGCAGATTAAACAGTCATATTATGAGATGGTTTAAGAGGAGATGCTCGACATAGCCTGTGTGGGAGACATAGCAGTGGATTACATATCAACGGTGAACGAGTTTCCGGAGATAAATTCCAATACAGAAGTGCTGGAATTCACGAGAACGTTTGGCGGCAGTGCGGCGAATACCGCGATAATGTGTGCGCGGCTGGGAGTGAAGACCGGGTTGTTCGCCTGTGTCGGTGCGGATTTCCCCGTGGAATATATGGAAGAGCTGGAAGAATTGAATTTGCATACAAATCTGGTCAGGTCAGCACTGAACACTACCACAGCGATGCTGTATTCGAATGGCGAGGAGCAGCTCACGTTCTTCTATCGTGGTGCATCACGCGAGATAACCGAAATAGAGCCGCCTGATGAGATATTAGAGGCGGGAGTTATACACATGTGCCGTGATTTCACCGGTGCATTCAAGAAGCTCATCCAGAATAGTGATGCTCAGATTTCGTTCAATCCGGGATACGGGCTGGATGAAATAGAGAAGAAGGACCTGGAATATATACTGCAACATACCACGATACTGTTCATAAACGAGCATGAGCAGCGATATTTGATGCGGATGTTTGAACTGACGAGCGAAGATGTAAGGGTGCTGGGACCGGATATAGTGGTGCTGACACGCGGCTCCAGGGGTAGTAAGGTCTTCTCAGAGGGTGATGTGAAAGAGATCGGAGCGATTCCCGCTATGCTGGTTGATCCTACGGGCGCGGGCGATTCATTTGCGGCGGGATTCCTCGCGGGCTATACAAGGAACTATTCACTGGAAGAATGTGCGAGGATAGGTGCCGCGGTGGCGAGTGTAACGATAAGCACGAGGGGTACACATCCAGAGGTAAGCTGGGAGCGAATAAAGATGCTGATAGTTTGAATGATGTTTATTCGACGATGTTAAGAGTGCTAACAGCTTCGTTTTGGTTCACTGCGAAATCCAAAAGCTTAGGTGCATCATCTACATAGTGCCGGATGAGCGCATGGATATCACTAAATATCTTTGCATGACTCCGGGATTCGGTTCCGGTTGGATTGTGACCCTAACTTTTTAGTTGCATATATTCCCTCTCACGGGAAAATTCAAAAGTTTTAAATATACCCTCATTATTTACATCTTTGTAGTATGCAGCCATCGGGGGATGGAGTGATAAATGCCGTACCGATAGAGGAGACGATAATTGACCCGCTCTACGAGCCGCTGAAGTTGAACCGGTATGAGTTATGCGTGCATCTTCAACGATTACATGATATTTCGCATCTCCGCTATGGGCTCTCGCCCTATCTGCTGTTCGATGTGGAGGCGTGAAGATGGAAGAAATGCAGCTGGTGGATCCGCTATATGAGCCCACGATAATGTATTCTGTGAAGGATATACCATACTGTAAAAAACATCGAGACGAGTATAAGAAGAGGCATAAAAAAGAATTCATAGATCACTATGAAAAATCATTTCGTCTTCTTCTTTTAGATAAGATTAAAAATGAAGATGGGAAAAAATATAAAACGTTAAGAGACGAATTAGAAGATCTAAATATAAATATTGATTGCCTAACAAGCTTAAGTGATTTAACAAAAAGATTAAGACTAGAAAAGGCTAGAGGTAAAAGAGCGGCTAATAGGGCTAGATCGGAGTTAAGTGAAATACTGGAGGAAGAAATAGAGGATTGCCCTTTCCCTGAGGAAAATGGTTTCTGCACAAAGAAGTCCCAACCTTATTCTTTAGATTATGACAATGCACTCAAAGAACTCTACGACATCTACAAAGAATTAATAAACACATTTGAGATGCAGAGACTGAAGCACCTTCAGATGACCGGATTCTTATCTTTTAAATATCCATCGTCCACGCATACAAGATTTGCGCATGTGGTAGGCACATGGATTAGCGGGTTAATTGCGCTACAAAATGTTACGGTTGTTATAGAAGAAGGTAAAGAGGAGCGATTAATAGAGTTCTTAGCAGATGAAGATATGCATCGTGAATTCATGGCTGCATTAATATTGCATGACATCGGGCATGCGCCATTCTCGCATGTTCTTGAGATGAATCCTCATTTGAAATACAACCATGAGGAAATAACAAAGCAATTAATTGGAGGGGGGGAGGCATATTTGATATTAGAAGATATATTGGTATCGAGTTACATAGATTTAGAATATAAATACGATAAGAGATATGGAGTTATACCAGGGATTTTAGATGTATCCAAGAATAAGATAAGGAGAAAAGAGAATTTTGTATTAGTTCACGATGTAATAGAGAGTATGGGGTTGGATAAGGACATTATAGTGGATTTATTTTCTGACGAAAAAACCAATGATTGGGCAGTAGAAGCATTAAGAGGACTCATACATGGTGTTGTGGACATAGATAGAATAGATCATATTTATCGTGATTTGCATTACAACAGTTTTAAAACGATGGGCATACCACTTACTTCGTTGTTTCATGGTATGAAAATTCACTGTGAAGAGAATGAACCCTATATAGAAATAAGCGAGAAAATCACGCCTATAATTGAGACTTTAATAACAGCGAGAGAGCAATCGCAGAAAGCTATTTTTGATAATCCAGTGAATAATTTCTATATTGCTGTATTGAATTCCGGAATTTCAGATGCAATCAGGATGTTCCCCCTGATTAAATATTACATTCCTTATCTCACAGATGAAGCGCTGTTGCACATTCTACAGGATAGAGAACTATTCCATAATTTGTCACCAACAGAAAAAGCAAGTATCATCACAGGTTCAAGTTTCGGGCACAGAGATTATGTATATTCCATTTATATAATAAGAAACGGTGAGAAAATTCCTAATAGTGCTGAGGAGAAAGAAACGAAGGAGATAATAGCCTCTGCAACTGAGGATATCGGAGAAGGGAGAGTTTTTTGGTATGCCTTTCTTAAAGATACAAGACATGCTTATGAATCTAAGTGTGAGTATATAGGTAAGAGAGAGCAAGGCAAAGGCGACAACAAATTGGGCAACAAATTAAAGAAGTATATAGATGGAATTACCTGGGATAGCAGTGTTAATAGATCTTGGACTTTTACATTGTTTGCGAAGGAGGGGGATAAAGATAGAATAAAAGAGGTTAAAAAAGAGGTTGAAGATAAAATAAAGGGGGAATTAGGTAATATCAATATTACACCTGTTTTTAGTGAAGAGCGGGTAAGATGAATGAAGAAACACCTGCGGGAAATGATAGTGCAGTATGGATAAAAGAATATAAGCAAAAATTATTCGAGGACGAGTGTGTTCAATATTTTCTTAACCTTGAAATAAGCGATGTGGAGAAGCCATTATTGTTTACAATAAAGTCGCTCTCAAATTTTGAAAGCGACTTGAATAATGGCACCATTCCTGAAGAATTAAGAGAAGGAATTAACCGTGAATTGGGAAAATCTGGATGGGATGGTGGAGATTTTTCGGTTAAGAGAGATGAAAATAAAGATGAGTGGATTGTTAGATGGGAGCTAAATGTTGAGAGGGATAATAAGAAGAAAGAGTATATAAAGGAATTCCGCCTTAAGAAAAACGGGGATAATTTAGGGATTTACGAGCAAGACAGCGATTTTGTGAGATTAGTAAGAGAAGCAATTATGGATGTTCCGATACCGGATACAGAAGAGGAATGGAAGGATTTTATAAAAAAAACTAAGGAAGTAAGAGAAATCCTCGCTATTTCTCATACCATTATGGACTTGCTATTTTTCTTCTCCGATTATTTCCCGGATGGCATTAATGATAATGATAAAGAGAAAGAGCATAAAAGGAGAGTCAGGAATTATAAGAACATGCTAAAACTGAGGGAGAAAGTGAATGATGTGTATATAAAGAAGCTTAAGAACTTTTTAGAAATGGAATATATGGGTAGTATTGAGAAAAGAAACGAGTCCGAATTAAACAAGGGTAATATACCAGCAGATTTACGCGATCTTTTAGGTAATAATGGGATTACGTTATCAGAATCGCCCGAAATTAGGAGGGTAGATGATACTGAATGGGAGATAAGAGATAATGACAGCGCAATCGTTTTTATCAGTAAGAAAATGGGGGGTAAGAATGAGGTATTACGCGTTTATGAAAAAAGAAAACCCGAAGAAGAGCCAAGAATTATAATAGTGGTGCCAATGTTCCCCAATATCACTATACAATCATTTTCTATCATATCCGAATTGAGCTGGTTGAGAGAATTAATTATAAGAGAAGAAGAGAAATCGCTTAGAGATAATGTGGAACTCTATCTATTATTCCTGAATAAACCCTTCCTGAATATTCTTAGGAATATTGACGAAAAGAAGCGAGAATATTTCTATGATTATCGGGGGGAGGGAAGAAATACAGTAAAATCTGTGCTTAATTTAAATAAATTGCGGATAGAGTCATTTATTAAGCGATATTTGACGGAGTATATATTGAAAGAGCTGGTAGGAGAGAAAGACAAATTAATGAAAGTTCCAAAATGGCTGCATGAGCATGTGAAAACAGTTGACCAGGAAGTAGTTATTGATAATTTTTGGGACAGGAGAATAGAAGTGGGGAAGGAAGAGAAAGAAGAAGGAATAGTAGATGATGTAGTGAAATGCGATGATGAAACGTTGAATGAGATCAATAAGTATCTAAAGCAGAACAAAAAAGTTGCTGAAAGAAGCTATTATCTATCTGATGTAGGGGTACCGAAAATATTGGAATTTGACCTTGGGGAAGGAGAAGAGAAGGAAGCAACTTATAAAGATCTCCTTTATTATTTGAAGGAAAAAATACCAGAAAATACGTTGATAATCCATGTTCACACATTTAGAGCAGTTGTGTTATTTAATTTCTACATTGATAGAATATTTAAGGACGGAAAGAAGTTTCTTGGCTGGGATTCATGTATACCGATGGTTATGCCTCCAGTAATTCCGATATTTCAATATATCTCCACACTCTCAAAGGATTATAATTATTCGATAGCAAAAATGTATGAGAAATATGTGTATGGGGGCGATGGAGGAAAATACGCAATATGCTATTTAGCGCATTATCTGGAGTTTTTATTCAAAGATGTACTCAATACGTTCAAAATAAACATTAAGGGACCACAATGTGATAAAGCTAAAGACAACGGAAAATGTAATAGCGATACGATACTATTAAAGGAGGACTGCGATAGACTTAAAGAAAGCGGTAAATGCGGAACCAGGCATTGGGCGTTTGAATGCACATCGCATTGGGATGAACACGCACCATGCGGAACCATTAGCGATTATTTATGCCTACCAATGGAGATATATTATGCACTGGAAAAAATCTTTTTGGATATCCCTTACACCTTTGTGTTTACTAAGAGGAGCTATATGGGCAAGTTGTGGGATGAGCGTCAAAATGGAGATGAAAAAGCGGTGGATACAGAATTCGAGATATTTATGCAAAATAGCGAAGATATTACTGATAACCTGAAGAAACACCTTAGCAATATTATTGATAACTTGAAGGAACACCTTGAAAAAGAGTATCTTTAGATCGAAAGGGGAAAAATGGGAAAAAAAAAATATAATTGGAGATCATTCAACAGCTGATGGAACAAATTCGTTTGTATATGCTTTGCTGAGGTCTATTTTATGATCTATCAACCCCAAATCATAGAGGATGTCCTGCGTTTCTTTCCATTGCTCTTCTCTCATCTTACCGAGAGGATATTTATCTGGCTGATAGACTTCTTTTATCATTGTTTTCCAGAAGTCCAGATGGAAATCTCTCTTCTTAGCATATTGAGGTGCCCAGTTCTTTATATAGATGTCCGTTGCTTTATCAGGATTATTAATAGCAAATCTAAAGCCTTTATCAGTTGCCCTAACGAATTTCTTGACTAAATCCGGATTTTCCTTTAGTATTTTCTCACTTGTTATTATTCCATTTCCCACAAAGTCCACATAATCTCTTGCATAAATCACGTTAATTTCATCTCCCTTCCCCATACTTTCAAGTAGCAGTTTGTGGAATATGTGTCCACCCATCGCATCCGTCTTGTTTTGTAGTAATGCGGTGATTTCTTGCCCACTTGTGGGAACAAAGATTACCTTATGATAGTCCAACCCCAACTGTGCCAATGCGGCTTCTATTGCAATCTGTTGTGGACATCCAGTTCCTGGTATTGCCACTCTCTTTCCGATTAAATCCCCCATTTTGGTGATTCCAGAAATCTTCCTAGCAATTACAATGTATGGATAGACTTGGTCGGTTTGGTATACCATAACTACAGGAACTCCTTTAGATCTTGCGACTATGACTGAACTTCCAGATGGAAATCCAAATTCTGCATTTCCTGCACCCACTTGTTTTATGGGCCCCATAGAACCTTCAGAAGTGTGTTGAATGGTTACATTAAGTCCTTCATCTGCGTAGTATCCTTGATCTAAAGCGCAATAGAAGGCAGACATCCCCATTGCTGGTCGATAAGGCATCACCACCGTAACCTTCTCTCCTCCCGAAGTCGTTGTTGGCGGCGAGTAAAGAACCACCGCTCCTGCTATAGCCGCTATTACCACGATAGCGGCGACCAGAGCGCCGATAGTCTTCCTGTTCATCTTCTTCTCATATCACCTCCTGTTGTTTTTTT
>JAODGH010000030.1:0-32672 GCA_025464325.1 Methanosarcinales archaeon
TTAAAAGATTGTGCAACACAGCATGCCACATCACCACCACCCGATTCAGTCGTCCTCACGTCCTCTCAGCACCAGATATGCGACCGCTATCATTACAGCAACGGCAGGTACTGCACCGAAGCCCGATGTTTTCGGTACCGATGGCGTTAGCGTTACGGGCTTAGTCGTTGAGGTCGGGGGCTGTATCGGCGTTGATACTGGCTCCACGTGCTCAACGTTCACCAACCCCTTCAGTTCTTCCGGCAAATTACCGCTTCCTTCCGGCGGTACGATTGGTGGCTGCCCCGCATCGGCGAAAATCTGCTGTCCTGCATCGCCAATCACGAACTTCACGAACTCCAGCCCGCGTTCTGGATTTTCAGCATTCTTCGGTACTGTGATACCATACACGATCGGTTTTCCTGTTTTTGTCTTACCATCCACAGTCTGCACTTTCACCTTACCGTACACATCCGCATACTCGATCCTGCTCAGGTCTATCTGCTCAGGTAAGTCCACGAACGCCAAATTATGCTGGACAGCGACGCTACGGTATTCAAATGCGTAGTCCAGCCCCCCCTGCTCGACAAGCGCCACGAGTTCAACCGATTTCGGTCTTATATTTACCTTCCCGGTATCGGGTTTCGGGTCTTCTGGCACCGTTATTATGTATCCCCCATCTTCTTCCCGTACAGTAATCGCCGTGGTATTGAGAACCAGATCGTCGAATATATGATCATCACCGTAATGTAGCTCTGCAAGTTGCATCACCATCAGCGATCTGTACCCACAGGGATCAAGGTTCGGATTCGAGAACCCGAAGACCACGTCATCTCTGCGGAGGATGTTATACCAGTTCTCAGGTGTGATTTCATCCGCATACATGCTCAACTCAGGATTATATGCAAGCACCATATCGTTCGTCGCAAATCGCACGTACCAGTCCGCATACCCGGGATACATCATGCCCGGTATGAGCGAGTAATCAGCAACTGCGAGCACATCCGCCGGTTTCCCGACATCTGTTATTTGCCGTACCGCCTTCACGCTGCCCATTGATTCACGTCGCACATCTATACCTGGATTAGCCACCTCAAACTGTCTCTCCGCCTCCGCCAGAGGAACTGCTAAACTCCCGGCGTGTAAGACCTTGACCGTTTTAGCCTGTTCTGCTTCTGCCGGAGGGATGTAATAGGGGGCAATGGATACACATGCAATTACTGCAATCGCTATCACAAATACCAAAAAGCTTCTTCTTACCACTCACACCACCGATATGCAAAAATATACATTTCGATATAAAAGGTTCTCCTTTTTATCGGAACTTACTTAAGGGTGCTGTGTATATATGAACCTGGGTGCTGAAAATGCCGCTAAGTGCAAGGAACCGGATTGAAGGCACTGTGAAGGCAGGAGAAAAAGGCGATGTCGCCTCTACTGTGAAAATCGAAGTCACCAAGCCGGTAACCATCACGGCGATGATAATAAAGGCGGCAGCGGAAGAGCTCAGTTTGAAAGAGGGCGATAAAGTAGAAGCGGTGATAAAAGCGACAGAGGTACTGGTGTCGAAGGACTAAAATTACTACTATGGTTAGAATACAGATGATTGCACCGGCTACGATGGCTCAGTGGTGGTATTAAGCCGTACAGACCGGAACAGGTAGGACTTAATGGATTTTGCGGATGGGACTGTGTAAAGATTTCGCTGTGGAAGTAGTTGCTAAGTGTTAATAGCCGTTACTGCAGCGGAAATACGCCAGATCATCTTCTTACCACGATCGTTACGATATCGCCATCGGCAAGTACATGCGACAGACCCACACGCTGACCTGCATGCCTGGCAGAACGCCCCCAGACCTGGGCATAGCGGAATTTAGCGATGAAATCGCGATGTATTGCGGCACAAACATCGGCAATAGTGGAGCCCTGTCTCAGGACTAACGGGTTTTCCATATCCGGGGTGCCACCCTGTGGCTTCATATATATCTGTATGAACCCAAGCGTGTTGTAAATCCGCTCCTTCAGCGCTTCGAGGTTGATATCACGTTCTGCTGAGATGAAGATCGCATCAGGAAAGAGTTGCCTGAGCTGTTCGAGCATGGACGGCTCTGCAAGGTCGGTCTTGTTCAGTACGGTGATGGCATCTATATATCTACGATTGCCCGTAACAGCATCTATGAACTGCTCTATGGTGAGTCCCTCCTCCCTTATGAGAACCTCAGCATTGTGTATTTTGTATTCCGATAGCACCGCTCGAATAAGAGCAGCATCGAGATCGTGCTTCACTGTGCTTTCTATCCTTATTCCACCCCGATCCAGTTTGCGTATGCTCACGTCAGGTGCTCTTGCATTTATACGAATGCCCGCATTGTAGAGCTCGTTCATGAGTATTCCGTACTGTTTCGTGGCATCATGAACCGCATCGAGCACCACGAGGATCAGATCAGCATTTCTTAATGCCGAGATCACCTCTTTGCCCCTACCGCGACCAGAAGAAGCGCCCGGTATGAGCCCGGGCACATCCAGTATCTGGATGCGGGTGCCTCTGTAATGTAGCGTACCGGGTATGACTTTCAGTGTGGTGAAGTCATAAGAGGCAACTTCGGCACTGGCGTTGGTGAGGTGATTGAGCAGTGTGGACTTACCGACCGAAGGATAACCAACCATGGCGACAGTTGCATCTCCCGAGCGCTTCACATCAAAACCCGTACCTGTCCGGCGTCCCGATGAAGTCGAACGTGCCAGTTTTCTCTCTCGCAATCGTGCCAGCTTCGCTTTCAACCGCCCGATATGATGTGATGTCGCCTTGTTGTACGGGGTTCTTCTTATCTCGTCCTCAATCTGCTTTATTTCTTCCTCTATGTTAGTGCTCATTTCGCCTCTGCTCTTCGTACAGTTCGGTCAATTTAACACGAGCGGGTCTTATTCTGTTTACGGGCTCCTCAACCGGTGTGAATATAACTACTGAGCCTTCGTTAACATTACGGATAACTCCCAGACCAAGACATGCATCGTTATTACCAAAAAGCCCGACGAGGGTACCAGTTTCCGGCTGACCCTCTACAATTGCAGATGCAAAGACACGAAGCTTCGCATTTCTTAAGTATCGCCGGTATGAGACAATACGCATTCGCCGCCGTTCGTCTCTTGTTCTCGGTACCACGCGTTCATCAACCCGTAGCCTTAGTAGCGGTATGTTACCAGTCAGTCGCCGGATTATTTCTGACAGTTCGTTATCACGTTCAATTGCGATGATAAGTGACGGGTTAATGGTGGTGATCTCCCGTAATTTGAAGTTACAGGCTTCTTCACCCTCTACCCAGCCGGTTGAGTCAACAAGTATAATGTCCGGCTTGAGCGCTTTTGCATCCTGCACAGCAGCAGCTATGCCACGCAGGCAGTTCTCAATACAACAGGCAGGCGAAGTATCACCAACGAAATAAAGTCTGCAGGGCGGTATATCATGTAGTTTTTGTATTCGTCCGTCGGGCTTACCCAGACCGATACAGCATGGAGGACCTACATCACTCTGACCTACATCCGCGTCTATTACCGCTACTTTCAGGTTATGGTCACAGCACATGTTCGCTATTCTGGTCACCGTATGGGTCTTTCCCACATCTGTACAGCCGAGCATATAAATAAGCGGCTGTTGTGTCCTTTTGAGCATGTCAAGCGCCACTCGTGCAGCGATATCTCTATCAGCTATCTCCATAGTATCGTTTATAACTTTTATGAGAGTGGATAGATAAAAATCCAGCCTGGGGGTTCATATCAAATTCTCCCAGTCTCGCAGACCAAGAACGATCTCGAACTCACGAGCCGAGAGTACAGGTACTTCAACCGAGATATCTTCCGTCAGGCGTGGACATGCGGTATTCACAAATGCATCCACCCTGTAACCGAGCAGTCGCTCTTCTATTATATCATTCATCGCTATGAGATATGCACGCTTCCCACGCTCTATCGCGCTATCCTTCAATCGTCTCGCCTCTACCAGATTAAATTGCCCGCTCTTCATGCCTATGATAATTCCAATCGATGTCGCGTCACATGCACGTGCAATTGCCATGTAACGTTTCTTACGCTCGGCTTCTCCGTTGAATATCTTAAGCTCTGTTGTGAATGGATCAGCAGCAACCACTCGCCCGCCCGTATACAATGCGAGTCCTGCAGGATGGAAACTGCCGGAACCGATGAAAAGGACCTCATCACAGGGCAGAGCAACAGCCGAGAAATCACAGCCCAGTACCTGACCTTCATACATCAGTCGCGGTGATTTGCCCGTTTCAGGTTTTTTCCCGTGCTGCTCAAGTATGGTCTTCACATCGGTCAACCGGTGTACGTGCTGCAAGGTGCTTACCACACATACCGTCTCGCCTTCAAGTTCATCTACCGCTTTCTCTGCCACCGGTTTCACATCCACTTCACTCCTCAGTTCTATGTAGTGTACCTTCCTCATATCCGCAGGTGAGAGGTAACTCCTGAAGTAGGGTGTATGCCCGAAATGGAACAGTATATCGACAACATTCAGCAGTCCAGTATCAATATCACATGCGCCATAGCAGGAATTACCCGAAATGATAACCTCCGCATCTGTTCTCCCGGTGATGTGCTCCACGAGCCCGGCTGCTATGGTTCTGACACCTTCTGGTAGCTGAAGACCCACACATTTCGCGTCACTCGCATTTATAAGTTCCTCTATCCGCTCTAATTCGAAGTCATAAGTGAATTTTATCATCTGCATCTGTATAGATAAGATAACTATTTCATATTGAAGAGCACATACACCAATCGTGCTTACGGGGGTTCACTGCGATGCGTGCTCCTTTGCTCTTTCAATATAAGACACTCTCTTGATATTGTACGCCCGTACTTTTATTGCAGGTTCTCTCCGCTTTAACCAGCCTCTTTTATGCATTTCTTTGATACCGGGATGGGTCAAAACACCTTTTTATGCTTGAGAACACTGCCTACACAATCCATTCGTCTGGATTGCCCGAATACGCCTCGAATGACATTTGCCATGCCGGACATCCCGTTACCTTTGCCGTAGCACTTGATTTGTGAAAGCCATAACATCTGTAAGGTTACTTTTAGTCCATCGTGGCGAAACACGTGCACGTCCTGTACGATCATAAGAAAGAAGCCACACCCAGTGATACGAGTGTTAAGATTGTTGTGCGCATGAAAGTACCGAGTACGACGGCAACCCAGGTGGTCAGTGGAGGCATGCCTATCAACCTGCCTACTATCGATCCCACTGCCGAACCTGTCCACTGGAACGGGAACATGACAAGTAGTACAAGCCCGATAAAGCCGAATTTTCTCGCCCATTTGTATTTCCTGAGCGCCTTATTACCGTTTTCTTCCACATGCTCCACCAGCCTGCCCAACCCCGGTATCTTCTTTGCATAGTCGAAATTCCAGACCAGGAACATAGCCAATACTGCATCAGAGAAGACGATAAAAGCGACAAGCCCAACGGGTGAAATACCAAGCCCCAAACCCGCGGGTACGGCTGCTATCGGACCGCCAAATGGGATAAAAGAATATATGCTGAATACCGTTGCATATTTCGTGTATACCTCCTCCCCTGCCAGGCTGAGTACAACAATCGCAGCCGCAGCAAGGCAGAAGGGGAGTATAAGTTTCGCTACCACCAACAACCTCATCTTCATCAGTCGCTGCTACATCATGTTTACTGTCATAACCTTTAATTGGTCACATACATAGTAAGATTTTAGATTCAAATGAGCGGTAATGAGTTGATACCCGCGCACATATTCCGGGCATACGATATAAGAGGCATCTACAACAGGGAGATATATCCAGCAACTATGCTGAGAATAGGTTCTGCTCTGGGCACTTATGCGCGGGAACGCGGCTGGCGGAGCGCAGTTGTTGGTAACGACATACGTGCTTCTTCTGTGCTGTTATCGAACGCGCTCGTATCAGGGCTGCTATATACCGGTATTGAGGTCACAAATGTGTGCACGACCTCGTTTGGCGTCTGTGCTTTCGCCGGCTGGCTGCTGAAGAAGGATGTTATCGCGTACATAACGGCATCGCATTTGCCACCCGAGTGGAACGGATTGAAACTGTACACGGGCGAGGGAATCGGTTTCTCAGCATACGAAAACGAGCGGATACGGGATATCGCACTGGCTGATTCTGGGTCACCCGCTGCGAGGATAGGGCACTGTCACGAGCTGAATATGAGGGACGAATATGTGGAGTACATATCAAAAATGTTTGATCCCGCGCTCTTCGAAGCGCGAAGAATAGCGATTGATTGTGGTAACGGTAGCATGGGACTGGTAGCGCCAGAGGTTATGGAACGTGTACAGCTCCGTGCAGATATGCTGTTCCCCAATCCTGATCCCGCATTCCCAAACAGACCATCTGAACCCACCGAAACCAATCTTGGCGCGCTTAAAGCAGAGGTAACGCGGAAGAATCTGGATTTCGGCGCTGCTTTCGATGGCGATGGCGATCGCGTAGTGATCATTGATGACCGTGGCAGGGTACTGAGCGCAGATCAGTGTGGTACGATTTTAGGCAAGGCGCTGTTAACAGATCACGAAGGACCGGTTCTGGCTAATGTCGACTGTTCTATGCTCATAGAACGGGAGCTGAACTGCACGATAGAGCGAATACCGGTGGGTCACACGTTCCTGACAAAACAGGCTAAACAGAAGAATGCCGTTCTCGGTATCGAATCCAGCGGGCATTACGTCATACCGCATATATTCCCGTTTGATGATGCGATGATCGTACCCCTGATAATCGCTCAGATCATTACGAACACCGGTAAGCGGCTATCAGAACTGGTGGATGAGCTACCATCCTATCCGAAAGAGCGCAGAAGTGTCAGTTGCAGTGACGAAGTGAAGTTCCGGGTGATCGATTCACTCGCAGCCAGGCTGAGTAAAGAATACAATTTGAACACGATGGACGGTATAAGGATCGATCTGGAAGATGGCTGGGTACTGATAAGGGCTTCTAATACATCACCCCTGATCCGCCTGACGGTGGAGGGTATAACAGAGCGGGCAAAGCAAGAACTGATGGATAAGTTCATCAAGCTTACGGAAGAGGAGATAAGGACGCTGAACGGGCAATCAAAACCGGATAAGTTCATGTAATACCCGTGCAATGGTGGCATGAAAGACCATTTCCTGTTTCAACTGCTCCTCTATCCTTTTCATAGCATATTCATCCAGCTCAAAGCCAGGCTCTTCATTATACGTCACTTCCCACAATACAAGCCCGTAAGGTGGTGCGGGTGCTATACCTTCCTCATGCCTCAATTCCAGTAGCGATTCCAGCCACTCCGTATCCCGCTCGCCACGTGCAACCATAGAGAGCGCGGACACGATCTTACGCACCATCTTACGTAGAAATCCGTTCGCCTCCACATCAAATACGATGAAAGGATATTCGCTTCTTATCGCCACATGCTTGATTTCGCGTATGTACGAGTTCGTTTCGTGCCGTTGTGCGAAGTTATAGAAATTGTGGCAACCTATAAGCAAATCCGCAGCTTCCTGCATCCGTGATAAGTCCAGTTCTTCTTCTCGATACAGGAAATATCGGTATTTTCGTGATTTCGCATCCCTGCGAGCATCGAACCCGGGTGAGGTTCGTGCAATTGCATAAACCCATATATCATCTGGTAACATGCCGTTTATCATTCGTGGTGTTAGATCCATACGGGTGGTCTCAAAAGATACGACCTGTGCGAACGCGTGAACACCCCTATCTGTCCTGCCGGCGGCTGAATAGCTCGCCGCTCGCCGATCTTCAAACAAGCCGAGCCGCGAAAACGCCCTGAATAGCTCACCCTCTATCGTCGGCACATCAGGCTGGATTTGAAAGCCGTGATAATTTGTTCCAAGATAGCCGATCTTCAGTGCTACTCTCATCCTTACCACAGCGTATCAGGTAGAGATTACCGCGATACACCACCTCATTATACTCTTTACGTCCCAGAATACGTTCGATATCCCCCGTGTGGTATCCTTTTATCCGTTCTATCTCGGTAGAGGAGTAATTGGTAATGCCCCTGGCAAATTCGATACCACTGGTATCAACGATGCTGACAGTATCACCGGGCATAAAACCCCCTTCTACACCTATGATGCCCGATGGTAACAGGCTACTACCCCGGCGCATTAAAGCTTCTTTTGCACCTTCATCCACAATTATCCTGCCCTTTGGCGGTGCGACAAAGAGAATCCAGCGTGCTCTGTCGTTCATCCTGCCTTTTGGGATGAAACGTGTGCCAACGGACTCACCATCTATGATACGAAGCAGGACGTTATCTTTTGCTGCATCTGCGATGACCACGGGAATACCGGCGTTCATCGCGAGCTTTGCCGCTTCTATCTTCGTCTTCATGCCGCCAACGCTCCTGCCGTTGGACGCAAACCGTTCTATTTCGGGTGTTATCTCGCTGACGACCGGTATGAGTTCCGCCTTCTTACTCTTGCGGGGGTCATGCGTATATAAACCTTCTGTATCTGTGAGAATAATTAGCAGATTGGCTTCGAGATTGCTTGCTACGAGCGCCGAGAGGTTGTCATTATCACCCACCTTTATCTCTTCCACTGCCGTGGTATCATTCTCATTTATTATAGGAATCACGCCCGTTTTGAGCAGCGTGAGCAGTGTATTCCTTAGATTGAGATACCGGAGCCGATTGCAGAAATCGTCGTGTGTCAGCAGTACCTGGGCAATTATCTCACCATAAGCAGAAAAATAGCGATCATACGTGTTCATAAGCACATTCTGCCCAACAGCCGCAGTCGCCTGCAACAATTTGACATCACGTGGTCTCTGTTTCAGGTTTAATTTGCTTATACCCGCGCTGATAGCGCCCGAAGAGACCAGTATTACCTCTTTACCACGCCTCTTCAGTTCCACTACCTCACGCACGAGCTTCTCCACCTTATTTGAATCAAGCCGGTATCGTTCATCCGTCAGGCTTCTCGTGCCCACCTTTACAACAATCCGTCTGGCTCTTGATATCGTATCCATCCACACATGCCTCAAAAAGCGATTTGGTTTAAAAGAGTATATTTTTTATAGGCTCTATCTACATACTTATAGAATAATGCATGATAAGATGAAGCTAACCATAGGCTTGTTGCTCATCGTTGTCGCTCTTTGCTTTGGGCTCGTAAATGCGAGTACGGACAATAAGACCGTAGAGGTGATACCACCCAATCCTACGGGCTTTATTGGTAAATGGCATCCCGCACCGGAATGTGTGCAATGTCATGTCTCGCTACTTCCTGATAATAGATTGTCCTCAATGGTTAGTTCCTGTGTCTGTCATGCGAATGAATACGAGACTGGTAGCTCCATAGATAATAAGAAGATCAGTGCGAAGGCACACGGAATAAAGACCTGTATCGACTGCCATATAGGTACCGGGGTAATAAAAGGAGAAGAGATCCCGAGCAGGGAGATACATCGCGTTCATGAAAATGTGAGTTGCGAAGGCTGTCATGGAACGGCTGAAAAAACTGTGATACCAAAGAGCGCTAATTGCAACTCATGTCATACCGGAGGTGTGCATTCTATCCATGGAAACCGGACAGGTGACTTATGCGTCGTCTGCCACGGCGCTTTTGGTATAAAGTACAAAGAGGCAGGTTATCAGATGAAGGGGGAGATACCGGTAACGAAGAAAGAGGAGGAGAAGGTATATCCCACTATCTTAAATATACTGAAGGCGCTATTCGAGTTCGTAACAGGAGCAGAGTAGATGAAACTGACTAACATAATTATCATTAGCACACTCGTTGCGGCTGTATTTGTGGGTATCATCATATACATGCTGCTGGGTATCGGTCATGTACCGGTAATAAAGGTCCAGGCTGTGGTAACTGTAACAGACAATAAACCCACCATACGGATCGTTGAGATGAAACAGGATTTTATGAACGTTTTAGAATGCCCCAGGGGCGATTCAAAAGCGGTCTTTCCGGAAGTTGATGCGAAAGCGATAGTAAATAGAGCCACGATGAGTTATTGGGCAGCCAGGCATTATCACGGCAACGGTACTTATAACTTCACCATTGGCTTTCCTGAAGGAGCCGAGCCGAAGCCCGGTGATCGGGTTATGGTAATTGTGCAGGTGGTGGATCGCAGTGGACAACCGATAGCACGAGACGTGAAGGAGCAAGAGGTGTAAAAAGTATGGAACTGGGAGAAGTGTTTATAATCACTGCCACCGTTCTGCTATTGTTTGATTTTGTTATCCTGCTCTCAAGAACACGTACGAAACGTGAGATCGAGACCTCGTTCTTTGTGGCACTGCTTGCATGTGTACTGATCGCAGCGGCATACTTCAGGCTTACCCTTGCGTTCCTTAACGATCTTTTCAGGCTGGCTGAGGTCTACAATTACAGCTCTTCCGGGCTCGCTATTGCGTATAAGATAGGGGGTCCCTGGATAGGCAGTAGTGGCTCGATGCTATTCATCGCATTCCTGTTTTCTATCGCGTATTTTCTATATCGTATGCGGATTTTTGGTGATGAGAGCGAATTCCACATAGCATCATGCCGTATACTGGACATCATGTTCATCTCTCTGCTTATCGTCACTTCATTGAAGAGCCCATTTGAAGTGCTGCCGGTGACACCGCCCGATGGTGCGGGTCTCAATCCACTGCTCCAAACGTTCTGGGTGCTTGTGCATCCGCCGATAGTGTTTCTGGGTTATGTATTCGTCTTCTTCGCATGTGCATTCATGCTCGCCGGTATGGAATGTGGGTATCGACGTTTGAATCTCAATATCCTGTACGCCGCATGGCTCTTCCTTGCGTTCGGGATAGCACTTGGTGGCTGGTGGTCTTACGAAGTACTGGGCTGGGGCGGTTACTGGGCATGGGACCCCGTAGAGACCGCATCCTTACTACCATGGCTTGCACTCTCCGCATACTTCCATCTACCCGGTGGTATGCACCGTAAGGATCTGATGAGAGAGTTCACGCTCATGATCACTTTCTTCATGGTTATCTTTGCAACCGCACTTACCCGTGGCGGGTTGTTAGAATCGGTTCATGCGTTTGGCAAATCGCCTGTGGGTCCTGTACTGCTTATATTTGCAATTGGTATAGTGATTTACTTCTTCTATCTCGCATTCCGGACGGGTAAGCCCATCTATGCTCTGGATGTTGACATCACCTCACTGAGATCCGTCGCCACCTTCACCGCCTTCTGGTCTTTGATGTTCCTCATGATCATATGTTTCATGGGCGATCTCGCACCGATAATAGGTAGTGCTGTGGTTGGAGCATCAATGACGACTACACCGGAGTTTTATAACCTCTGGTGCTATCCATTCACACTCATCTTCGTCGCTGCTCTCGCAGGCTGTAACATCAATATGAAGATGAAACATTACGCAGTATTGATTCTCCCGGTAGTGATAACGGGCGTAGTTCTCGCAATGCTGCATCTACCAACGCCGAACTGGATGGCTAATTTCGGACTGCCTCTGCTATTTACCGCTGGTTTCACCATCGTCTACTATCTCGTATCCGCTTTCCGTACCGGGAGTAGCTGGTATATCTGTGGCAGGTCTTTACTCCATCTCGCGCTGATCATCATACTGATAGGTGTATTCATCAGTTCAACCGCGGTGAGTGAGAGCGGGGATATAATTGCAAAGCCCAACTCGGTAGTCAATGCCATAGGTATGAAACTAAACCTGGACAATTACACGATACAGCCGGGTAAGGGGCACGTCTACGCTCGAAGAACCCAGCATTTCTTCACTCTGCCCGAATATTCGAGTATGGACCTTAATGTATCAATTGTCGACGGCTCCAGGGTGTATAACGGTAGCCTGGCAATGTACTATTACACAAATTATGGCATCATGTCAAAGCCTCTGATCATCTCCACGGTACGAGGTGACCTGTACGTATTCATGCAACATACGAATTCCAGCTATGATGCGCTATTTTATGCGCTTATGGGCAAAGAGCAGCAGCCAGAAGATTTCATTATAAGGGTGAAGCGCGTGCCACTGGTATGGACTGTCTGGCTTGGTGTGATAATGATAGCAATAAGTATGGTAATTCTGATATGTGACGAGTCACGAAAAAAATAGGGTAGCCGGAGAAATGGGCTTTATGGATGTTTCTCCGGTGGATGGCAGGCTTTGCAGGTCTCTTCCTTCACATCAATATCATGCTCGTTATGACATGCCACACATTCACGCTCTTCAAATTCGGGACTCCAGTATCCATGGTATTCGGCAACCTTATGGTCTGTGTGTAAGATTGTACCATGGCACTTAAAACAAGAAATATTCGGATCCGAAATTTCCTCTGCTGGTTGCTTCCTGGTACTGTGACATCTCATACAGGCTTCGGTCTTCGTTAGAGACTCAGTCCTGGGTGGTTCTCGCTCGAGTTTCTCCGCCATATCTTTATAAATCTCATCTAAATCCTTACCCTCACTCAAGCCCACGCTTATACCCTCTATATGGTTTGTCATCTCCTTTGCATACAGGAATAGCTCCGGTTCCGTAGTTTCATGACACGCATGGCAGTCAATACCGGCATGTGGAGAAGCCTGCATCGAATCATAGAAAGGCTGCATCTCATGACAGTTCTTGGCACAGCTCTCAGGCTTGTGCATCTCTTCCATCATCACCGGTATTATCGCTGCAGCACCAGCAACAACGCCAAGTGTAACCAGGATAACCACCGCAATAATCACCTTCTCACCCTTCTCCATGTTCAACCCCCCTAACAGCTATATTCACGTCCATTTCTGTCACTCCTGATTCACGATTCTCAAAAATAACATATAAACTTTTCGATTTTTTTGCCGCGTTGCACAATTAAGCATTTCCTGTTTACAGGATAGGGATGTGAACTCGCCGTGAAGTATTTTGAATCCGTCGTGAAATATTTTTATCTGTAGCGGTCAAGTTAATTATGTATAGAGTTTGTACTGTAACGAAATGGAATCAAATGCGTACGGTGAGGCAGGCTTTGAGATAAAGGAGGAGCCGTTTTATCTGCCACAGGGCGACGAGATCGCACTATTTGAGGCAGCATACCGGAATAAACTACCTGTTATGCTTAAGGGACCCACCGGTAGTGGAAAAACGCGATTGGTGGAGTACATGGCGTGGAAACTGGGTCGACCGCTCTACACAGTGGCATGCCACGAAGATCTGAGCGGTAATGACCTGATCGGCAGATATATCATCAAAGGAGACGAGGTGGAATGGATAGATGGTCCGCTTCTGATGGCGATAAAAAACGGCGGTATAGTTTATCTGGATGAGGTGGTAGAAGCGAGGAAGGACACCGTGGTCGTTATTCATCCGTTAACGGATTACCGGCGATACTTGCTGGTGGAGAAACTGGGCAAGATATTTTATGCGCCTGATGATTTCATGCTGGTGATAAGTTACAATCCAGGATACCAGAGTGTGTTAAAGGAGCTGAAACAGAGCACGAGACAGAGGTTCGTCAGTATCTCGCTCGGCTGGCCGGAGGAAGACCTTGAAACACAAATAGTGCAACAGGAGACAGGCATAAATGTAGAAACCGCGAAGAAGCTGGTAAAAGCGGCGAATAAGATAAGAAATCTTATACATCAGGGGCTCGAAGAGGGTGTTTCGACCAGAGAACTCGTCTATGCCGGTAGACTGCTTATGAGTGGTGTACCGGTCCGTGATGCGTTATTCTCGACTGTGATAGAGCCATTAACGCATGATAGCGATCTTAAGAGGAGTATAGAGGAGATACTCAAGAATTATTTCGAGATCTGAATTAATAAAATAAATGTGATGAGAGGGGTCGGAAACGGTAGGCGGAAGACCAGAAAGGTTCTCAAGCGGTATTACCCGGGCGATGTGCCCGAGAGTCTGGTGGAGGTACTGTATCCGGTCGTTGATCGGGTGGGGTACGATGTTCTGGAGCATATCGTTAACGTTTGTACTCACCTGGACGGTAATAGTGAGCGTACGGTGTTGAATCTACTCAGGAGTTGTCCGGGACTCATCGATAAATTGCTTCTGAACGGTGATTCGGATATGGTCATGCAAGTTTATACGCTCTGTGGAGAGGTTGCCAGATATAACGAGGGAACTGCGATCATGTTGCTCGAGCAGAGTCCAGCACTCGTGGACAGGGTGGGATATGATGGTCTGGAACGAATCGCGCGGTTGAGCAGTCGAATAGCGGACATAGATGGATTTGTCGCCGCCAGACTGATGAGTCTGAGTCCAGCACTCGTGGACAGGGTGGGATATGATGGTCTGGAACGGATCGCGCAGCTCTGTACCCGTGTGGGGCGTGACCGCCAATTTATTGCCGCGTTGCTCGAGATGACACCCGAACTGCTGGATAAGCTGGGTCTTGACGTTCTGGAGAAGGTAGCAGAACTTTGTGGTCGAGTCGTAGAGTACAGTAATAAGACCGCCATCAGGTTGCTTGGTGAGAGCCCGGAATTGATAAGTAGAAACGATTATACGCTTCTGGAGAAGGTGGTGAACCTGTGTAACAGAATAGCCATGCGTGACGGGTTCGTTGCTGCCCGTGTGCTGGAGATGAGCCCCGGGATTATCGATAGTATGGGGTATGATGGTCTGAAGCAACTGGCGGAGCTCTGTGGCGCGATCAACGAGGACGATAATTTTATAGCCGTTAAAGTGCTCGATGAGACCAGGGATATCATTGCGAAACTCCATAGTGATAAAGACCTTGTCTCTGCGGTATACAACCTTTGTGGACGTATTGCACGGGAATACAACTGGCGAACCGCCGTCAGGTTGCTGGAGATGAGTCCCTCACTGACTGAGCAGCTACTCAGGTACGGCGATAAGGCGTACGTGCTGAAGGTTTATGCACTTGCAGAGGCAGTTGGAGAAGATAGCTGGCTGACGGCGGTGGGATTGCTTGAAGAGAGCCCGAATATCATCGGCAGGGGCGGTTACAGTGGTCTGGAGAAGGTTGCGCACAAAGCTATGGAGATAGCACGTGCCGAAGGTAGTGAAAAAGCAACCTCTTTTGTCCGTGGTGAGTGTTCCGAATATGCAGATTTCTTCGATTCTATAACTGAAGGTCTTGAGTTGAAGCGGATACGACCCGTTCTGGTGCACTATTTGAATGCACTGCTTGGCTACAGAATAGAGATCGTGGGGACAGAAGGTACCACCGGGACCGATGGCGCGCGTATTTTTCTGCCGGAACGTATAAAGGAGTTTGAGGATGAAGATAAGAATTTCACGCTCTATAAGGTTCTGGCAACGCACGAAGAGGCTCATCTGGAGTACGGCAGTTTTGATTTCGAACTGATGCGCATCAGGGATGTTGTGGGTGAGCACGAAGGCGACCTGAACGCCTTTTATTCGCTCTTTCCTGAGCCGGCTCTGGCAGAGGACCTCATGACTATCCTCGAAGAT
This sequence comes from Methanosarcinales archaeon, assembly GCA_025464325.1. Classification (GTDB taxonomy): domain Archaea; phylum Halobacteriota; class Syntropharchaeia; order Alkanophagales; family Methanospirareceae; genus G60ANME1. The sequence goes on from JAODGH010000030.1 coordinate 15,424, forward strand.
TACAGGATCAATTCACGACTGAAGGCGGAATATCCGGTTTTGGGGATGCAGATATCGGAAATGAATGCTCATCTGGTCGCCAGAAGACCCTCGCTGCACGAGTTAGCCAATGATAAACAGAGAGTGGTGGAACTCATAGCCCAGCAGTTGATTGCCGGAACGACAAAGGAGCGGGTACCGGTAGCCATGGAGCGAATACTCGAACGGGCGATATCAATAAGCAGTGTCTTAGCCGCACCCGGGGCTGACGTACACGAGACAGCACGGGTCACTACCACGTTATATTCGCTGATAGATGAGGCGTATCGAGAACCTTACCGGCATGCGGATTATTTCTCACCGCCTCTGGACCAATCAGAGGTGGAAAAGAATATTGGTAATTTTGGTAGATCCGCGCGAAAAATCGCTGAAAAGCTTAATGCCGGCATGGATGATGAGGATAAGGGCGGTAATAATTCCAACACACATTCGGAAGAGAGCATACGGGAGCTACTGGTAGCACTGTATAAGGAGAAGGGCATTAAACCCCGGGAGGTGGAGACACAGGTCGATTCACTCGATGTGAATATGCTGAAAGATTACCTGAGCGATCTTGAGACGATAATCACCGATGAGAATGCGCTTACAGCCGGGCGAGACACTTACCTGTACCCGGAATGGGGGATAGATATCAGAGATTATCGACCCGACTGGGTGCGAGTACGTGAAGAGACTCTCGAGGGTGAATCTGATTCGTTCTATCACGAGACGATACGGAAATACAGTGGACAGATAAAGGTGATCAGACGGGAATTCCAGCAGCTTCGACCCGAAGGTCGAGTGAAATTACGCGGTCAGTTCGATGGAGACGATATAGACCTGGATGCCGCGGTACAGTACTTCATAGATAAACGCTTAAAACTCTCGCTATCGGAGCGGAATTATCTACGAACCGAGAACAGATCACGGGATATAGCGGTCGCGTTTCTGGTGGACATGAGCGGTAGCACAAGCGGGACAACAATCGCATGTGAGAAGGAGGCGCTGATACTGATGTCAGAGGCATTGAAAGAACTGGGCGATGCATTTGCCATTTATGGGTTCTCGGGATACGGACGTGACAACGTGGTATTCTATGTGATCAAGGATTTTGAAGAGGCTTACGAGGGGGTACAACACCGGATATCGGCAATTCGCAGTAACCGATCCACCCGGATTGCGCCCGCGATCAGGCATACAGCGAGTAAATTGAGGAGTCGTGAGGAGCGAACGAAGATAATAATCCTGCTGAGCGACGGTAAACCGCTGGATCGTGATTATTATGGCAGTTATGCCATTGAAGATACGCGGATGGCGTTGAAAGAGGCACAGAGATATGGCATCAAATCGTTCTGTATCACGGTAGACCGTGAGAGCGCCGAATATTTACCACGGATGTACGCCGATAGCCGGTGGGTGGTGATCGATGACGTTTCGAAACTGCCGGACAAAATAACGCGAATTTACCGCCGCTTCACCACCTGATAGATGGATAGATAGATAAATAGGAGGCAGGGCTAAAACCCGTCCTTTTTAAAACGACAGAAGATGAATAGTTTAGAGAAGTGAGGCGATAAAGGAATGAGCGAGGGATACGACATAGCATACTTTGCAGACGCCGGCTTTGTGCGGAAGGTGTGCAGTAAGTGTGGTTCCGGGTTCTGGACACGTGATTATGAGCGGGATACATGTGGTGACGCACCCTGCGACACTTACGCTTTTATTGGCGCACCTGTATTAAAGGAGCACAGTACAGAGGAGATAAGAGAACTGTTCCTCTCTTTCTTCGAATCTAAGAACCACACGAGACTGAAACGTTATCCTGTGGTAGCACGCTGGCGTGATGATATTTACCTCAATATCGCATCTATTGCGAATTTCCAGCCGCTTATCACCTCCGGTAGTGTACCACCACCCGCGAACCCGTTAGTCATTTCTCAGCCGTGTATCAGGCTTGAGGATCTGGAATCGATAGGCAGGACCGGGCGGCATCTGACTATGTTCGAGATGATGGGGCACCATGCGTTCAACAAACGCGGTGGTGAAGAGATATACTGGAAGAACGAGACCGTGCAGTACTGTGACGAGTTCCTGAAACAACTGGGTGTACCGGAAGCTGGAGTGACGTATAAAGAAGCCCCATGGGTGGGCGGTGGTAATGCGGGTCCGTGTCTGGAGGTGATAGTCGGGGGTCTGGAGCTTGCCACGCTGGTATTCATGGATCTCGAAGCCGTTTATCATGGAAAAGGTGAGATATCCATTGATGGTCAGTGGTACAGGAAGATGGACACCTACATTGTTGATACGGGCTACGGGCTTGAGCGATTTACGTGGGCATCAAAAGGTACACCCACGGTTTACGATGCCATCTTCCCGATAGTGATAGAAGAATTATTGAACTCTATCGGGCTGGAACATCCGATGCAGAGCTACAGTAACGAACTGATAGAGATCGCGAGGCTCTCGGGTGTAATGACACGCAGGGAGCTGGAGCGTAAGTTGCAGCCACAGTTACCCGAAGATTTCTTTGTTAAGGTCATGGCGCCTCTGGAGACCGTCTATGCGATTGCGGATCATACGCGGTGTCTGGCGTTCATGCTTGCCGATGGTGTGGTACCTTCGAATGCGAAAGAGGGTTACCTTGCGAGACTGGTCATACGAAGGACGCTCAGAATGCTTAATTCGTTGCGGTGTGAGATACCAATCGAGGAACTCGTAGCGATGCATATAAAACTCTTACATGGTTCTTTTCCTGAGCTCAAGGATTCTACGGACCGTATAAATGAGATACTGGCACTGGAGCGGCAGAGGTACCAAGAGACGTTATCTAAGGGCGAGAGGATAGTAAAACAGATCCTGAAGAAACAGAAAGAGCTATCGGTTGATACTCTCATCAACCTGTATGATACGCACGGTCTACCGCCGGAATTCGTGAATGAGGTCGCATCCAGTATAGCAAATATTGAGATTGAACTACCGGAAGATTTCTATTCCCGTGTTGCGAAGATGCACGGAGTGGAGGAGCCGAAGCAGGTGTCAGATCCTGAGCTTGCGAGGTTGAAGGAGCGAGTAAGAGCAATCCCAAAGACTGTACGGCTGTACTATGATGAGCCGGGTTCGAGGGATTTCGATGCCACTGTACTGGATACTTTTGATAATTTCATCGTTCTGGACAGGACGCTATTCTATCCCGAAGGAGGAGGTCAGCCCGCAGATACCGGTGTAATCGACGGAGATTTGAATGTTGTGGCTGTCCGGGATGTGGATGGCGTGATACTGCACGAGATAGAAGGAGATACGGGTAAAATCAGTAGAGGTATGCATGTACGTGGCAGTATAGATTACAGGCGTAGAATGGCGCATACAAGGCACCATTCTGCCACGCATATAGTTATATGGGCGGCGAGAAAGGTACTTGGCGGGCACATATGGCAGGCGGGTGCCCAGAAGGGTGAAACGAGGTCAAGGCTTGATATCACGCATTACAAACGCATAACCGACGACGAACGGAGAGAGATAGAGCTACTCGCTAATGAGATGGTCATGAGGAATGAGGATATAAAGGCAGCGTTTGTGGAACGTAACGAAGCGGAGCGGAGATATGGTTTTCGAATATATCAGGGTGGTGTGCCACCGGGTAAGGAATTGCGTATCGTGCGAATAGGCAATGACGAAGATGTGCAGGCGTGTGCAGGTACTCACTGTACGAAGACGGGCGAGGTGGGTCCGATAAAGGTACTGCGTACCGAACGCATACAGGATGGTATAGAACGATTGTGGTACTCTGCGGGTGAAGCTGCGGTAAGGGCGATTCAGGCACGTGATGCACTGATAAAGGAAGCAGCAGCGGTGCTCAGAATACCGGAGGAGAAGTTACCGGCATCTGTGGAACGGTTCTTTGAGGAATGGAAACAGCTGAGGAAAGAGAACGAGCGGTTACGGGCTGAGATAGCAGATCTGCGTGTGGAGCATTTGAAACTGCGTGCAGTGGATATACGGGGTATGAAGGTAATATCCGAGGTGGTTGCGGATGCGACGATGAAGGATCTGATGCGGATGGCGTCGCGGCTTTCGGATGATGGGTTTGTAGTATTACTTATTTCGGGTGCGAATGGCAGTGTTGTGTGTTCGGTACCTCCTTCTGCTGCAACCACTGTGAATGCGGCTGACGTGGTCACACATGTGTGTTCAGTACTCGGCGGTAGAGGAGGCGGGACGGCGACGAGTGCTAAGGGTGGTGGTAGCAGGCTGGACAGGGTGGAAGAGGCAAAAGAGGCGGGATTGAAGGTGATCGCATCTCGTATGTCGTCGTAGTTTCGCAGTAAAACAAACAGATACAGATGCGGTCGCTGTCTCAATATTATTTAACTTGATCCATGTCCCACACGTAGCCAGTCAGTTCCCGATCGTTAATCTTTCGGGAACTATGTTACTTCAATTTTTTTCATAGTCTTTATAATCTCTTATGCATCATTCTCAAATAATTTAATAAGGTAGCATGTGCTATGTATGTGTTATAAGTCATGAGTAGGATAACGTAAGGGGTGTTACGCAATGGATGAAATATTGCTGATAAAATTAGTGAAGGAACTGTTGCAGTTGCTGCCCGGTATCTCTGAAATCACGAATGAGGATGAAATAGCCGAAGGGGTTGAAGCGATAAAACGCGAGTTGGGAGCATGGTTTATCGATGATTATCAGATTTACCAGGGCTCGTAGCTAATGAAAGTGGTAGAAGGTGTGGGTTGTACATCCCTCTACTGCCAGTATCAAGCAAGCCAGAGGATACCAGTGACTTTATCAACCCCCGAATGGAACGGACTGCTCCTACCCGTCGCTACTTACTATCGGTTACCTTATCACTTCTTCACCCTTATCAACCTTTTAAGGTTGGTGGGATTGAACGAAGGGTCATAACCTCTTATCGGTCCCTCCAGTATCTTCTTACTCTTCCAGTCTATCTTCCAGCCGTGATCATCCTCCAGCTTCTTCAGTAATTCATTCTTCGTGGCTACTGGTAGATCCGTCGCCGTCCTCACGAATAGATGCCAGTCAGGTGGATATGCTTTGAGATACTTCAGACTCAGATCTATGTAGTGCGTGAGCTTTATGGACCGTCCACGGTCTGTATCAGACGGGCGGAAGCATAACTTCGCAATCATCGGTAGTGCCTCTTCCACTGTCTCGCACGCCACGAGCAAATCCTGCGGCGCCGGTTCGACATATATCTCTTCACCGTTACTCGCATCTATTATACGCCAGTCATCTTTCAGGTCCGGTCGTCCAAGAAACGCACGCCTGTATTTCGTACCATGAGGTCCAACAACCGCAGGTACACCCAATCTGTTGAAACCGGTGGCGATAGAAGCCGCCTTCTGCGACATCGCCCCCCATGCTACCCCGCATGCACCCACTCTGCAGAGTATGTAATCGGCGATCTCCTCATAATTCCCACGTAATGATCGTCGCGCGAATATACTCGCTATCTTTATCGCCGCATCGTGTATATGCGCATTTGAGACACAGGAGCCGATATTGAGCACGCCCCCGGCATCGAACCTGCCATGATGCTGCTCATAGACGGTCTTACCTTCTTCGTCCTTCCATAACGCCGCATCTATCGCCATGCAGCCCGTAAGTGTAACGATATAGTTACGTTCCGCGAACTCCTTCACAATGAGCCACGCATCCTTCGTGCCGTTCGGGTAATTGCCACAGCCTATCGGTGCAATGACACCCGGTATCGTTCCCAGCACAATCGGCGCTCCGACTTCTCTTATCTCACTGTCCCATATCGGACCCCTGCCTATTCGCATCCGCCCCTTCTCTTCCTTTAACTGCGGATACGCCGCTTTCGTTATCACGTCCACGATCGGGATATGTCGCTTACAGACCTGTTCACACCTGCCACAGCCAACGCATTTATCAAATAGATCTGCAAGAGGCTTGATATTACCCGTAGTGGCGCTTTGATTCGCTTCCCCTATACGCAGTCCGTTGGGACACGCAAGCGTACAGTTGCCACAGAGTATACACGAATTCACATAATACTTGAACTCTTCATCGCTGAGTATCAGCTTCAGTTTCCGCCTCTTCTTATCCATCTGCAACGCAGTCTTAACCGCTACCTCGCCCACACGTTCGGGATCGAGTATCACAACGCCCGGAACACGCTCGTTCACCAGGTCATCTACTATCCTGTCCGGTGCGTCATCTGTTCTATCCACGAGACCATGCAACGCCTTGTCGTTTGTCACTATCAGCGGTGAATGCACCCGCTGACACTGCTCCAGTATGTCAGCCCTGATACATTGCTCATCAACTACCACGACATCTGCGATACCCGCACGTAACACACGCAGCTGCCTGCCCAATGCAGAAGCGACTTTTGCTTTCTTATACACACGCGTCGTATCAAGTGCGGTACAGCATATACCTGCGAGCTCTACAACATCGTCAAGCCCGCTATCTATAAGATAATCGCCAATCTCCGCAGCCGGCGGTACGTTATGACCTATAACAAGTATGACCGGCTTGTCAGTATCTATCGTGCCTATCCCGACATCTACCATCGGCACATCGGGTCCACCACCCTCATGGCTCGATGGCATGCCGTATGCAGCGATCTGTATGATATCCGCGGCTTCTTTACTCAGCGAGTCCAGCATACCCATGTGCAGCGCTTTCGACTCGAAGTCCAGGTACGAACCCTCCTGCCCCGTATGGAGCGCATCTGCCAGCTGCACTATCTGCTCCTCTATATAATCGAATACGCGTTCGTAATCCGCAATTGTACGTGGTTTAATACCACATATCAGCCTTGTGAGTGGCGCTTCCACGTTCACCTCCGGTCCAAAATCTATCGGCACATCGGGTCCAAACTTCCTTATCATATCATGAAGAAGATGTCTGCCATGTCCACAATGAGCGCTACAGCCGACAAGACATGCAAGAAGAACGATCCTGCCGTGCTGTGCATCCATCCTTATACCGCATGCACCCTTCTTATTGCCCGAGAGATCGCATTTCCCATATGTACACAGGCAACACATGTCGCAGAAAGGTGCATAAAAAGGTTTATAACGTTTCAATAATTTGAAATCCCAGTCACGGAGCGTGATTATACCAGGCATTGGATGTGGTCCCAGCGGCTCCCAGTCCTCGCCTTCCTCCTCTACACTACCTATACGAATCTGTACATTTTCAAGCCCTACAATCGAGAATAACCCACCTTTCTTCAGCGAGTCCATACTAATACTACCCACCACCTGTATTTAAGCTTTGATTATTCGCTCGTTGATCGCCTCTTCATCATCACGCATACATTATGCACCACCTTTATATTGTTATCCCTGCAGAACTGTATTGCGCGTTCGGATTCCGAACCCGGTTGCATCCATACCCGCTCTATTCCCAGTTCTTTGCATTCCTTCACTATCTCCTCCGTCACTTTCGGCGGCACTACGGTATCCACTACATCCGGTCTCACTGGCAGTTCGCTCAGTGAATGATAGCATTTGTCACCCAGCACTTCATCTATGTGCGGATTCACGGCATAGACCTTATAACCAGCCTCTTTCAGATCCCTGTATACCTGATGCCCGTATTTATCGGGGTTACGTGATACACCGACAACCGCAAAGACATTATCTTTCCTCAGGAAATCGCGTATCAGGTCTGTCATGCATATATCACCTCTTCTCGCCTCTCCCCTGACCCGGTTTCATGCAAAATACTCCGCACTGATTCTATATCTGCTGGCACTTCGTATGGTGGTTCGCATATCGCTATTGCACGCTCAGGGTCTTTCAGAAGATGCCCTGTGGTGATACACACAACCCGCTCATCTGGTTCTATCACGCCCATATTGCATAACTTTCGAAGCCCTGCGATGGATGCCGCACTCGCTGGTTCCACACCTATACCCTCAAGCCGCGCAAGTTGCAGTTGCGCATCTGTTATCTCGTCATCAGTAACCGATTCCGCAATACCGCCGGAATCATAAATAGCACGTAGCGCCTTCATCGCATTCACAGGGTTACCTATCCTTATTGCGGATGCTATCGTCTCAGGATGTGGTTCTGGTATTATATCCTCTCTACCTTCCTTGAAAGCTTTTACCACCGGCTGTGCCCGCTCTGCCTGTATACCCGTCATCTTCGGCACGGTGTTCGTGATACCCAGTTTCTCCAGTTCGATAAAGCCTTTATAAATCGCGCTTATGTTGCCGGCATTACCCACGGGTAGTACGACGCGATCCGGGATTTCCCAGTTCAACTGTTCCGCGATCTCAAAAGCAATTGTCTTCTGCCCCTCCAGCCGATACGGATTCACGGAATTCAGCAGGTAGAGATGCTCTTCATCGCATAGCGTACGAACAACCCTGAGCGCATCATCAAAATTACCCATGAGGGAGAATACCTTCGCACCGTGCATCATCGCCTGTGCGACCTTACCCATTGCCACTTTACCCGCGGGTAGCATTACATAGCATGGCAGTCCTGCCTTTGCTGCAAATATAGCGAGAGACGCGGAAGTGTTACCCGTAGACGCACATGCAACACCACGTACTCCCAGTTCCATCGCTTTTGTCACACCAACGGTCATACCCCGATCTTTAAACGAACCCGTGGGGTTCAATCCCTCGTGTTTCACCCACAGATTCACCCCTATCGATTCACCCAGTCGATGGCATCGATAAAGGGGTGTGTCTCCCTCGTTTATCGTTATCGGTACGGTATTTTCAACATCAAATGGCAGTAGTGCTATATACTTCCACACACCCCTGCCCTTCGCTTTTACTATTCGCTCTGCCTCTATCCCGGAATAGTCGTACTTGATATCTAACAACCCGCTACATCTATCGCAGGTATATATTATCTCATCTCCGGAGAAACGTTTTCCACACCTTATGCACTCAACTCTATATCCCATTGTAATTACATAATGGGTCCTCAGCCCATATATCACCATATTCTGAGAATGCGCGAATGCGGCAGCCACCACCACATAGCTCCTTGTACGCGCATGAGCCACATTTGCCCTTGAGATGCTGTGTCTTCTCCCGGAACGCCTTTAAAATCGGATTGGTGGCATCATCCCACAGTTCATAGAACTTACTCTCCCGTATATTGCCGATTTTGAACTCATCCATCTGTGCGAACTGGCATGGATAGACATTACCGTAAGGATCAACGTTCGCTACACGATCGCCCGCACTACATGAGTCACCGGTATATTGTAGAAGCTTAAGTGCATTCTCGTACTCGGGATTGTCTTCGGCTTTCAGCTTCTCCAGTAGATAGATACCATCCTGTGGCGCATCAACGGTGAGTATCTCCATATCATCGGGACCCATGGCCTTTGCATACTGGTACAGCATTTCAAAGATCCGATACATCTCCTGTGGCGTCAGTTGCTTATTGTATATGTCCTTACCCCGACCACTGGGCACAAGCCAGTACACACAGAATCGTGGTACTTTCAACTCGCGCGATAGCGCCAGCAAATCTTCTAACTCATTATAATTGTCCCGCGTCAGTGTGACCCTGATACCTGCTTTGAGTCCGATCTCCGCGCAGTTGCGCAACGCCTGCACTGCCTTCCGGAAGCATCCTGGCTGATTCCTCATTGCATCGTGTGTCGCTTCTGTTGCACCATCGAGCGATACCCCAACATACTCGATACCGGAATCTTTGATCCTCATGGCTACCTCTTTTGTTATCAATGTCCCGTTTGTGCTCAGCGCGGTCTTCAGACCATTCTCAGCGGCATAATCTGCAATCGTCCAGAAGTCCTGCCTCATCAATGGCTCCCCGCCCGTGAAGAGCAACAGAGGTACCCGCATCTGCGCAAGGTCGCTTATAAATTCCTTTGCTTCCTCCAGCGATAGCTCCTGACCGCCATCATGCTGCCCGGTTCCTGCACTGAGGTAGCAATGCTCGCATGCCAGGTTACACCTGCTCGTGATGTTCCAGAATACAACAGGTCTGCGCGTCTCCGCGAATGCCAATAACCTGCTCGGCACCTCATGGGGTGGCTTATTCCTGTGCTTCAGAGCATCACTGACCGTACCTTTACCGTGAACAAGCTGGGTTATTCGTATCATTCTTACTCATTAAGCCAATAGAGGTATGGAAGGTTAAGTATTTATTTTAGAGGTACATACTATCTACTGAGATGAAGAAAGAAGAGCTGATACATCTGCATCTGTTATTGGCTCAATTGAAGAAGTATTGTGAGGAAAAGGGTATAGATTGCGACTTCGCACGGTATAACGAGCTGGGTATCACTCCTTTCCAGGTGCACAGGAGTAAGGAGGAGCACAAGCAGGCGATATTTATACTTGGCTCTGAGCTTGTGTCACTGGCAGCGAAGAACAATCTACCACTCTGGAAGTAACCTGTGCCATGCATCGTTATCGCTCCCTTTTCCTTCGACGTCAGGGTTTACGCGGGCAAGGCGATAACAAAAGGGATTATTATTGACATAAATTGTGTTAATCTTGTTGACCTGTTGCTACTCTGCACCGCTCAGAGTCGCTAATACGTGGTCGGTAAATTCACTACATGTGGCTCCATCTGGTCGACCTGTGATCTGTACCTTCTTCTCAGTTATATCCAGTGCATTGTCCAGTCTACGTGCCTCCTCGGAGAATCCTATATGCCGTAATAGCATCACTGCCGCACGCATAGCGCTCGTAGGATTCGCATATATAGCACGTCCCTCTTCTACCATTCTCAATGCTGAACCATGAATTGGCTCGAACATCGCGTATCGTGTGCCTATGTTTGCACTGCCTGCGGTACCAACACCGCCCTGGATCTCCGCAGCCTCGTCTGTTATTATGTCACCATAGAGGTTGGGGAGCACAACGACCCTGAAATCCGTCCTCCGTTTAGGATCCAGAAGTTTCGCCGCGAATATATCCACGAACCAGTGGTCCCATGCAACCTCTGGATAGTCCCGGGCAACACGTTCTGCAGTTGCCAGAAACTTACCGTCTGTCGCTTTTATTATATTCGCCTTTGTGACGACCGTCACCCGATTGATCCCATTTTGCCGCGCATACTCGAAAGCCATGCGTATTATTCGTTCAGCACCCGTGCTGGTGGTGACCGAGAAATCAATCGCAAGCTCATCGGTGATATGGATTCCCCTGCTCCCGAGCACGTATGCACCTTCCGTATTCTCACGGAAGAATATCCAGTCTATACCCTTTTCCGGTACCTTCACCGGACGAACATTTGCAAATAGGTCCAGTTCTCGCCGCAATGTGACGTTCGCACTCTCGAGATTCGGATACCGATCGCCCTCACGGGGTGTGGTCGTTGGTCCTTTTAAGAGTACGTGGCAGTGCTTTACCGCTTCGAGCACGTCTTCTGGTACCGATTGCATAAGTTTCGCACGGCGTTCTAGCGTTAGCCCCTCTATCTTCTTGAAGATGATTTCTCCCGTAGCCAGCTTATCAGCCAGCAGGAACTTTAGCACACGTTCGGTCGCATCTATTATGTAAGGACCGATGCCGTCACCACCTACAAAACCTATGACTACAGGTCTCTGCTTCGGGTAATCGATCCACACCCCGGTCGTCTCCCTCAGACGCCGAATACGGTCCAGTTGTTCCTCAACGATCTGAGCAAAATGCCGTTTTGCTCTCTCTATCACGTCTTCAGTCATGTTTCGATATACATACGGACCCGGCGGGATTCGAACCCGCGATCCCCGGCTTAGAAGGCCGGTGCTTTATCCTGGCTAAGCCACGGGCCCCGGTCGGATGTCACTACTACTATACCACCTGTTGTATATTAATTTACGAATGCTCGTCTCTCCTGCCTTCTCACGCCTATTGAAGTTTTATTTAAAAGTATCGCCATTTAAATAACATGGAGAGTTATAGTGCTAAGGATATTCAGGTACTGAAAGACCTTACGGCGGTACGGAAGAGACCCGCCATGTATATCGGTGATACATCGTCAAAGGGTCTTCATCACCTCGTCTATGAAGTGATAGATAACAGTGTGGATGAAGCTTTGATTGGTTACTGTAACACTATTGAGGTGGAGATCCATGAAGATAATTCGATAACGGTACGGGACAATGGACGAGGTATTCCCGTTGATTTACACGAAGAATACAACCTGCCAGCGGTTGAAGTGGTGATGACGAAGCTGCATGCGGGCGGTAAGTTCGATAACAAGGTGTATAAGGTCTCCGGTGGCTTGCATGGTGTTGGTATTTCGGTTGTTAATGCTCTATCTGAATGGCTGGATGTGGAGATACGCCGAAATGGTAAGAGCTATTACCAGCGGTACGAACGTGGTAAGCCCGCATGCAGTCTGAAGGAGTTGGACACGGAGAACGATGGCTGGTCTCGTGGTACTAAGGTGACTTTCAAGCCGGATACGCATATATTCGGCAATTACGAATTTGATGCTTCTATATTAAGTTCCCGGTTACGAGAACTTGCTTTCCTTAACCCGGGCGTTAAACTATCGCTACGTGACGAGCGAACCGGGAAAGAGCGGGTATTCCTGTATGGCGGTGGTATCGCATCTTTCCTGGAGTACATAAACCGTGACAAGAAGGTGCTTCACCAGCCGATAATATTCAAGGACGAGAAAGAAGACGTCAAGGTGGAGATCGGGATTCAGTACAACGATAGCTACACAGAGAACATCTTCTCGTTTGTTAATAATGTCAAGACGGTAGAGGGTGGTAAGCATGTCAGCGGGTTCAAAGCCGCATTGACACGTGTGCTTAATGAGTATGGTAAAGCAAAGAACACATTGAAGAAGCTATCGCTTGATGGTGATGATGTACGGGAGGGTCTCGCAGCGGTCATAAGTGTGAAATTGCGTGAGCCGCAGTTTGAAGGTCAGACGAAGACGAAACTGGGTAACAGTGAGGTCAAAGGTATTGTGGAGTCCATCACACGCGAACACCTCTGGGATTTCCTTAATGAGAACCCGCGTGATGCCGATACCATAATCCGAAAAGCACTCGAAGCTGCACGTGCACGTGAAGCTGCACGGCACGCACGGGAGATGGTCCGCAAGAAGGATTTCTTCGCCGATTCTTTACCCGGCAAACTTGCGGATTGCTCGGAGCGAGATCCATCGAAACGGGAGTTATACATTGTAGAGGGTGATTCCGCCGGAGGGTCTGCGAAACAGGCACGTGATAAGAATTTCCAGGCTATTCTGCCCATCCGCGGTAAGATATTGAACGTGGAGAAGGCGCGTCTGGACAGGGTTCTGAAGAGTAACGAGATACGTGCACTTGTTACCGCGCTCGGTGCCGGCATAGGCGATGAGTTCGACTTACAGAAGACGCGATATAGCCGGATAATCATAATGAGTGATGCGGATGTTGACGGTGCGCACATAAGGACGCTGTTACTGACATTCTTCTATCGTTACATGCAGGAGCTGGTGAGTACGAACCATGTATACATAGCACTGCCACCACTGTACATGGTGAAGAAGGGCAAGGAGACCCGATACGCATTCTCTGATGAAGAATACGCGGAGATACTTAAGGAACTCAACATCAAGGAGGGCGATCCGGGTGTAAAGATACAGCGCTATAAGGGTCTGGGCGAGATGAACCCGGAGCAACTATGGGAGACGACAATGAACCCCCGGACACGCTGCATAAAACGGGTGACCCTGGAGGATGCCGCCGAAGCCGACTGGATATTCACGGTGTTGATGGGCGAGGAAGTGGAACCGAGGAAGAAGTTCATACAGGAGCATGCGCGGGAAGTGATGAATCTTGATATATGACTTTTACAGAATCGCCATGTGTGAAGGTGAAGAAGGAGCATGGCGAAGAAGTTCGTCAGGCGTTAAAAGCAGCCAACCTACTCAGAACGGATTTGAGAATACAGCATGATGATGATTTCGTGTACTTACCACTGACCGAAGAGCATCTTCTCGAAGGAATTGAACTTGATGCTGATATAGAAGTCTGTCATCGTGAGTTTGAAATACGGGACAGGAGCAGTATAGAGGCAATCACCGGTTTTAAACCGTCATACGATGTGGTGGGCGACATCGCGGTCCTGAGCAGTGAAGTGCCAGATACGGAAACGGTAGCTTCTGCAATACTGAAACTGCACAGGAATATCAGGGTGGTGGCGAAACGCAAATCACGTGTCGAAGGTGTATTCCGTAGACGCAAAATAGAGATAATCGCGGGTGAACAGAGAACCGAGACCATACATAAGGAGAATGGATGCAGGTACAAACTCGACCTGGCACGCGTTTATTTCAATCCCAGACTGGCGACCGAACGAGACCGGGTGGCAGCATCGGTTGCGCGTGGTGAGGTTGTAATAGACATGTTCGCGGGTGTGGGTCCTTTTTCCATATTGATAGCGCGACGTGTACCTGAAAGCCGTGTCATCGCGATCGATATCAACCCTGATGCGATAAGGTATCTCCGGGAGAACATAAGGCTGAACAGAGTGACGAATGTGACGGCCATAGAGGGCGATGTGCGAGAGGTATGCGATAAGTTCCAGGGTACGGCAGATCGGATAATAATGAACCTGCCGGGAAGCGCACATGAGTACCTGCGCGAAGCGATACGAATGCTCAAGCCTGAAGGGGGGATAATACATTTCTATACCGTGGTGGAATCAATAAACCGTGGTGATACTCTTCTGGACAAGGCAAAACAGAAGTTCACGATGTATCTGAGTGATGCCAGCAGGGCAGAGATATTGAGTGCGAGGAAGGTGAAGGCGTATGCGCCTTATACGTATATCGTAGTAATAGACGCCGGGGTACGGAAGACTGACTGAAAGTTTTATAAGTATCGGTTGAATCGAGAGTATTGGCATGATCATCTTATCTGGCGGTACGGGCACGCCCAAGCTGTTACCGGGTTTGAAAGAGGTATTTGGCGAAGAGAATCTCACAATAGTGGTGAATACCGCGGAAGATGTCTATATATCCGGCAATTTAATATGCCCGGATGTTGATTCCGTGATATATACTCTTGCGGGGATAATAGACCGTGAGAGATGGTGGGGCGTTGCAGGCGATACGTTTCATACTCATAACGCACTGAAGAGGCGAGGGCATGACGAGCGGATGATGATCGGTGATACCGACAGGGCGACCCATATATTGAGGACGGAACTGATAAAGCGTGGTATGACACTTACAGAAGCCACCTGCGAGCTCAAGGCACGATTCGGTATAAATGCCGAGATACTGCCGATGACCGACGAACGTGTGAGCACAAGGATAATCACGCCCGACGGTGAACTCCATTTTCAGGAGTTCTGGGTTACGGAGCATGGAGAGCCCGAGGTATGTGATGTGCGATTTGACGGCATTGAGCGCGCGAAACCAACCCGGGCAGTTATAAACGCGCTGGAATCCGCACATGAAGTGCTTATAGGACCAAGCAATCCGATAACAAGTATAGGTCCGATCCTGGGTTTGAAAGGCGTAAGGGAGCTATTGAAGGGTAAAGAGGTGGCAGCGATATCGCCAATAGTGGGTAACGAGCCGGTAAGTGGTCCTGCGGGCAAGCTAATGCGAGCGAAGGGTTTTGAGGTATCGCCCTCTGGTATCTACAGATGCTATGAGGATTTCCTGGATGCGCTGGTGATAGATAAGAATGATAAGCTGGATGTCGATGTAGACCTAAAAGTGATAAAAACAGACATACTGATAAGAACACCGGAGGATAGCGTGAGATTGGCGATGCTCCTACGCGATCATCTGGCGTGGTAAACGCCAATACCTGGTTTATAACTTCCGCCTGAATTCGGTATAGCCACACTTGCCACACGCGTAGCGATCCTTATGCTCCGCCAGGAATACACCCGCACCACAGCGGGGGCATGTCTTACGCTTATGCTTCAGCTTCAGGTCCTTGCCCTCTTTTACTACCTCATAATATTTATGTATCATTTCTCTTTCGCACCTTCACCAAAATTCCTCTTTATTATATGCTCCTCCTCTATCTCCTTCAGTCTGTCTTCATTCTCGTACACCTTTGCATAGCCAACGGTCTCACGCTTGCCAAATTCAGCACGCATCCAGTCGATTACAAGCATTTTCGGATTGCACCGAAGCGTTTTCATCAGTGCTGTTCGCACATCCTCCCGACTCGGTGAACCACCGTCATGGCTTACCCGGAAGAGAACTTCTCTGCGTTTCAACAATTTATTCTCTTTCTCCTTCTCTATCTCTACCTCCATCACTGTATCTCCTCTTTATTCTGTATAATGTTAATGTAGATGGAATAACTTAAATAAAAGGTTTTTATAGAGAGATACAAGCACCTCTCTTTTTAGAAACGATGCCTGATCAAAGTGTCAGGAATGAATATTGATCGGAGCAAAGTAGAAGTGATGATAAAGATAAAAGACTTGTACAAAGACTGGAAGGGATTCTCGCTCAAAGGCATAAACTTAGAAATAAATAGGGGCGAATATTTCGTGATATTGGGTCCTACCGGTGCGGGTAAGACCCTGCTGCTTGAGACAATCGCGGGTTTTTACTACCCTGATCGCGGCGAGGTATGGATAGACGGGCGTGAAGTGACGAATTTACCGCCGGAACGCAGGAAAATAGGTTTTATCTACCAGGATTATTCGCTCTTCCCGCATCTCACCGTTGAACAGAACATAGAATTCGGATTGAAGCTGCGAAGATCAAAACTCGGTGATATTACCCGTAAGATAGAGGATATAATGAACTGGCTGGGTATATCGCATATCGCGGATCGGTATCCCGTAACGTTAAGTGGAGGAGAACAGCAAAAGGTCGCTATTGCCAGAGCGATCGCCATTGAACCTTCTGTATTGCTCCTGGACGAGCCATTGTCCGCATTAGACTATCGAACGAGGGTATACCTGCGAGAGGAGTTGAAACGAGTGAAAAACGAATCAGGTATCACCATGGTTCATGTAACGCACGATCAGACGGAGGCGATGGTGTTAGCGGATAGAATAGCAGTGATGATGCGCGGGCGAGTAATGCAGGTGGGAACGCCGTACGATATATTTAATAAGCCGCAGAACGAAGAGCTGGCGGATTTCGTCGGTATTGAGAACATACTGAATGGAGTGGTTAGAAACAATGAGGGCGGTATTGTCGAGATAGAAGTTGATGGATACAGTATATTTGCCGTTTCGGAATACCGGGCGGGTGATGTAAAGGTGTTCATAAGACCGGAGGATATAACATTGTCTGAACGGCGAGGTG
>JAODGH010000030.1:32821-59144 GCA_025464325.1 Methanosarcinales archaeon
GAGGTAGATTATTAACGCCACACGGCGATCGCCACGATATAACAGCAATATATGAGTCATGAAGATAATACATATTATCTAAAACTTGAAGGCTTAAATAGTGCTACGGACATTATTCCATAGGTGGATAGAAATGCACATATCAGACGGTATATTGAGGCCCGAATGGGCTCTGCTATGGTACGCAGTTGCCATCCCGTTTATCGCAGTGGGCATATGGGAGATAAAGCGGAAAAGGGAGAACAATCCGGCATACATGCCACTATTAGCGATGGTGGGCGCAGCGGTATTCATCATCTCGGTGTGGCACATACCCGTACCGGTTACGGGCTCGTGCTCGCATCCCATAGGTACGCCGATGGCAGCGATACTCGTTGGTCCTTTTGCGACCGTAGTACTGAGTTCGATCGCGCTCTTCTTCCAGACGTTCTTTGGACATGGCGGACTGACTACAATCGGTGCGAATACGGTGTCAATGGGGATAATGGGTGGTTTCAGTGGCTATCTGCTGTTTTCAGGCATGAGGAAAGTTAAGTCGCCGTTATGGCTTGCCGCGGGTTTCGCAGGGTTTGTAGGCGACATGGTATGCTATATTGTTGCCGCACTTGAACTCGCGTTATCGCTCAATCCGGGCTCGGTGTTATCACACTGGGCACTCTATTCGATTGGGTACATGCCGACACAGATACCACTGGCAGTTGCTGAGTTCGTGTTTAGTGCGGGTATCGTGCAATACATAGCAGATAGGAGACCGGACCTGCTGGAGATGAGAATAGGAGGTGGTGTTGTAAATGCCTGATAAGTTTACCCTCATCGCAATAGCGTTGATGGCGGTAATCAGTGTCTCATTAGCTATCGGTGCATACGTAGGTTACAAATCGGGCAGTGAGATGGAAGGTACGGATGCGATTGTCGAGGATACAGCCGCGAGTACTGTGGGTGCAGAGGCTACCGCAATTGGTCCTGCAATTACTGATGTGGTGGGAGAACCCGCAGGATTCACAATCGCGGGTATTATCGCGGGTTTCATCATCGGGTATTACTGGCCTGAAGTGTTCAGGAGGAGAGAGAGCGATGCTTGAATGGTTGTCCGGCGATCCGCTGTGTGGTATAGGTACAACGATAGGGTTCTTTGTATTCCTCATCATTGGACGTTACCTGCGATTGCTAAGACAGTGATGAAATGAGATTCAGTGATCTGATAGAAGAGATAGACTTTGAACGGATGGTAGTGGGGGGCGATTCGGTGATTCACCGGCTTGATCCACGAGTGAAGGTGCTGGGTATATTCGCAATACTGTTCGGTATCTCCGCCATGAATCACATCTTTGTACCCCTGCTAATATTTATTTCCGCTATTTTGGTCGCATTGGCTATAAAGACACCATTGAAGACACTTTTAATGCGACTGGTCATCGCTCCGTTCTCCATAGCGATTGTCGTGCTTTTGGTGGCGTTATTCACGTACGGAGGCACACATGAAGTTGCATCTATATATGGACTGCCGATATATCGGGAGTCGATATACTTTGCTACGCTGCTATTCACACGAATTATAGCATCAATTGCGGTATTGAGCGTATTTGTAACTACCACGCAGGTGCGGGATGCGATGGAAGCGCTACGCTGGTTCCACATGCCGAAGACCATCGTTGACCTCGCAATGATGATGCTAAGATACATACATCTTCTGTCGGCAGAGAGTGTGAGTATGTACAGGGCACAGGCATCGCGGTGCGGCTTCTCCAGAAAACTCAGTTATAGACAGAAGATGATGAATCTGGGTACCGTAGGTGGTGCGTTGGTCCTCAGGGCACTGAAACGGGGAGAACGGGTATATCGGGCTATGATTGCACGCGGCTATACCGCTAAATCTTCATTCCGGGATATAGAACCCATGGATACGAGAACTGCGGTTCTGTGTATCGGGGTTCTCTTGATATCGGGTATGCTCGTGCTCGTTGACAGACTGGTACTGGTGTTTTAGATGAACTACGCCGTAGAGTTAATCGATCTGACTTTTCGGTATCCCGACGGAACAGAAGCATTGAAAGGTGTCAATTTACAGATTGAGCCCGGTGAGCGAGTGGCAATAATAGGTTCTAATGGCAGTGGTAAGACAACGCTATTGCACCATCTCAATGGTCTTCTTGTGCCCTCGGGGGGAGAAGTGCGCATAAACGGTGAGAAGATAACGAAGAAGAACCTGGATGAAGTGAGGATGAAGGTGGGTCTGGTATTTCAGGATCCCGATGATCAGTTATTCGCACCCACGGTAGAGGATGATATTGCTTTTGGACCGAGGAATATGGGATTGAGCCGACAGGAAGTGGAAGAACGTGTTGCAAGAACTCTTGAGATATTGAATATCACGAATTTGCGTGATAAGAGTCCGGACAATCTCAGTGGTGGTCAGAAACGGCTGGTGTCTATCGCGGGGGTGCTGGCAATGGAGCCGGAGATTATCGCTCTTGACGAACCCACGTCCAATTTAGACCCACGAAGTGCAAGCAGTTTGATGCATCTTCTGTTCGATCTCAATCGTGATATGAATATCACACTGATCATAGCCACACACGATGTCGATTCCGTACCTCAATATGCAAGCCGGGTGTGCGTGATGCACGAAGGGGAGATAGTGATGCAGGGTACACCAGAGGAGGTGTTCACAAATACCGGGGTCATAAGGGAATCCAATCTCAGACCACCGAGAATGGCATTACTGATGGAGTCATTACACGAGGAGGGGTTGCCTGTTTGCAATCCATATCCATTGACAATTAAAGCAGCGAGAGTCGAAATACTGAAACTGGTTGGCAAGAAGGTAAAGGAGCATAACCGCTCGTGCATGTAGCGCATTTATAATGCAGAGAATCCTCTATGTAGACCGTATCGTCTCGCGATCGCGATCGCCTCACGATATTCATCCATTCTTATCCCCCTGTTCAGCTCCTCATACTCAAATGCACGGTACATCGGTCTATACTGCGCCATTATATTAACATACGAATCCCGAGATAGCTCTGTCGCAATGAATTTCATAACCGATTCAGAACCCGCCAGCCCATTCGGCAGTACCAGATGCCGTATCAGTAGTCCCCGCCACGCGAGTCCCTGTTCATCTATCTTCAAATCGCCAACCTGAGCATGCATCGCCTTTAACGCAGCCTGGCATCTCTCAACGTAATCATCCACATTTGAGTATCTCTTCGCCGGGGTATTATCGCCATACTTTATATCCGGCATATATATATCCACAATACCATCGAGCAGTTCGATTGTACGACGGGATTCATAGCCACCACAGTTATAGACCAGAGGAATATGAAGCCCCTGTTCTATCGCAATCTTCAACGCCTTTACTATCTGTGGCGTGAAATGGGTGGGTGTGACGAGGTTGATATTATGACAGCCCCTGTTCTGGAGTTTGATCATGCTCGCCGCGAGTTCCGCCTCGGTCATTACGTAGCCGTATCCAAGATGGCTTATATCGTAGTTCTGACAGTAAACACAGCCCAGGTTACAGTTGGTCATGAATATTGTACCAGAGCCATATGTGCCGACGAGTACGGATTCCTCACCGAAATGGGGCTGAACGCTTGATACCTTAAGATCCCTGCCAGAATTGCAGTATCCATGCTCGTCTCTATTCCGGTTCACGCCGCATTCACGTGGACACAGGGTACATTCATCCAGTATAGCCACCAGCTGTTCTATCCTGTTATCAAGCTCGCCTCGTTCGTAAGTTTCTATGTATACCGGCTTATATGATCTCCGTGCCATGATGCCTGCCATGGATTATCACATCGATAATATTGCGCGGGTTGCTACCGTCAAGCACAATTGTTCTTATGCCACTACGTTCTATAATCTTGGCGGCAACGGGATCGATAACGATCCTCGAACCTGCTTTTAATTCATCACGTGTGGTGAGTCGGACAAGCTCCCTGGACGTTATCCGATTGTATTTCTTCGCATCCGGATATTTACGCGGATCAGCGTCATATACACCATCCACTGACGTGACGTTCAACAACAGATCAGCATTTATATATTCCGCGAGTATAGCAGATACTGCGTCAGTTGTATATCCGGGTGTCACGCCACCCATTACCGCTATTTTGCTCATTCCTGATTCGAGTTCCGGCAATTTCGCCCTGACAGCCGCATAATCACTAAAAGGTTCGGGATACGCATTTTGCAGCGCGGATATTAGCAGTCTCGCATTCACACGCGTGAGCGCAATGCCTATGTAATCGCATAAAACTTCGTTCGCACCCAGCTCACGTGCCATATTTATGTACCGCCGTGCCATAGCTCCACCACCCGTGACCACGTACAGCCTGTACGTACCCGCACGGTATTCCGCAAGCTCATCGAGAACCGCAGCTATCTGCTTTATCCGTGCGACATCGGCAAAATAAACACCGCCTATCGAAATTACCACCCGCATTTGATCCCCAATTCTTTTATCCACTTCCGTTTTGTATTTTCCTGCATCTTGATGCTGTGGCTATGTCGCATCAAAAAGACAAAAAGGAGGACTTCCTCTTTCAGTCCAGTACAGCCTTCGCTCTCAGCCGCTTATAGTCCTCTTCCACCCTCGTCTGGATCTCTTCTAACATATCATCCGATAGATGCTTGAATCTGCCCTGATGCTTCAGGTATTCTCTGACCGGTTTAAGCTCCGGTAGATCGATACTCAGGTGGTACTCTCCATTAATCACCTCGTAAAGCGGGAATATACCGGTTTCAACCGCTAACCGAGCCAGTTCAACCGCCATGTCCGTGCGACATCGCCAGCCGGTGGGGCAGGGCGAGAACACATGGATGTATGCTGGTCCTTCCATATCAAGCCCCTTACGCACTTTATCCATCAAATCCAGCGGATATGCGGGAGATGCCGTCGCCACATACGGGATACGGTGCGCAACTGCGATATCCGGCATATTCTTCTTCCACGTCATCTGTCCCTGTGGTCTCTTCTTGCCCACAGGCGCGGTGGTCGTCCATGCACCGTACGGTGTGGCAGAAGATCTCTGTATACCGGTGTTCATATACGCTTCATTATCGAAACATACGTAAAGGAAATCATGCCCGCGTTCCATTGCACCGGACAATGCTTGCAGTCCAATATCTGAGGTGCCACCATCACCCGCGAAACCCACGAACTTAACTCCCTTTGGCGGTATCTTACCTTTCCTTATACGCGCTTTGTACGCAGATTCTATTCCTGATACAACCGCACCCACATTCTCAAATATGGTGTGTATCCATGGCACACGCCATGATGTCTTTGGTAGCAGCGACGAAATGATCTCTATACAACCAGTTGCTGTGACGATGATAACATTTTTACCCAGCGCTTTACATACGAGCCGTACAGCAAGTGCCTCTCCACAGCCTATACATGCACGATGCCCCGGTGCGAAGTTCTCATCTGTAGTTACCTCTCGCGGTATAAACAAACTCTCCTCCATCTCTCTTACTCCCTTATCCCGATCATCTCGGGCATTTCCGCTCCCTCCATACCAGCCTCTTTTACACGTTCCTGCGCTCGTTTTATCATGTACTTGAATTCGGCTATAGAAATATCCCTGCCACCGAGCCCACCGATAAAGCTAATGATCGGTATTCTATCTGCAAGGTTATACAGTGCAGACCTTACCTCTGAACATACAGGACCACCCATTCCGAACGATATCGCACGGTCCAGTACAACAAGTAGTTCAATATCCTTAACTGCAGCCCTCAGTTCAGCAAACGGAAAAGGACGCCAGAGCCGCAACCTTATGAGCCCTACCGCTTCACCCGCATCGCGCATCTCATCAATAGCCAGCATGGCGGTCTCACTGAAACTGCCCATAACCAGTAGCGCAATTCGCGCATCCTCCATTCGGTACAGCTCCACCGGCGAGTAATAACGACCAAACGCACGACCAAACTCGTCCCAGGTCGCGAGTATCTTCGACTTTGTGGCTTCAAATGCCACTTCCTGCGCCTTCTTCGTCTCCGGATATATAAAAGGTGGCGCATAACAGCCCATACTCACGGGCTTATCGGGATCCAGGACGAAAGGATGCTCATAATCTGGTACAAAATCCCGTACCTCGTCTTCTGCCGGCAACTCCATATCTTCTATCACGTGCGAAATGAAGAAGCCATCAATATGAACCATCGCAGGAAACAGAACTTCTTCCGCCATGCGATAAGCGCACACGGTGAGATCAAACGCCTGCTGGTTGTTCTCCGCAAACATCTGTATCCAGCCGATGTCGCGTAATGACATCGCATCAGAATGATCACACCACACGGAGAGCGGAGCAGACAGCGCTCTGTTCGCTGCAACCGCAACAACAGGTAATCGCATTGAAGACGGGATGTAGAGTACCTCATGCATCAATTCCAGCCCCTGTCCCGCTGAACATGTAAAGACACGTGCACCCGCAGCAGAAGCGCCCACGCACGCGCTCATTGCCGAATGCTCACTCTCCACGCATATGAATTCCGCATCCAGTTCGCCATCCGCAATCATCTCCGCCAATCGCTCAACGATATGTGTCTGTGGTGTAATAGGATACGCAGCTATAACATCCGCATTCACCATTCGAACAGCCTCAGCAACCGCAAAAGAACCCTCAAGACCCACTATTCTCCCCATCGTTATCAAATAAAAGATCACGGCTGATAAAAAATAACTTTCGTTAATTCTCTTTATTGTGATTGTGATATGAGTATGGAATATGTGGAACACGAGATAGAGCAGTTGAATTCTCATGCACTCGAGTATGCCGAGAAACTGAATCAGCTACTGAGTGAGCTGAAACGGGTAATTGTGGGTCAGGAAGAGATAATGAAGAAGTTAATCATCTGCCTCGTTGCCGATGGTCATGTACTGCTCGAGGGTGTGCCAGGTCTGGCAAAGACACTGATGATAAAGACGTTAGCAGATACGGTCGCAGCAAGCTTCTGCAGGATACAGTTCACGCCCGACCTGCTACCCGCGGACATCACCGGCACGAAGATATACGACCACAGGACTGCGAGCTTTACCACTCAGAAGGGACCCATATTCCATAATTTCATACTCGCGGATGAGATAAACCGTGCACCACCGAAAGTCCAATCAGCCCTGCTGGAAGCGATGCAGGAGCGGCAGGTGAGTATTCAAGGTGAAACATTCACCCTTGACGCCCCGTTCCTCGTTATGGCAACCCAGAACCCCATAGAGACCGAAGGCACGTATAAACTGCCAGAAGCTCAGGTTGACAGGTTCACATTCAAGCTATTGGTCGGGTATCCGAGTATAGAGGAGGAGAAGATAATCATCGAACGTAACACCCGAGGTATCGTGATAGAGACGCGAGAAGTTCTGACCACCGCGCAGATAGTGGAGATTCAGCGATTCAACCAGCGTGTATATGCTGATGAGACGATAGAGGATTACGTCACAAGGATCGTAGATGCCACACGCAAGCCCGCGGATTATGGACTTGATGCGGAAGGTATGATCGATTATGGTGCATCACCACGAGCTTCTATATGGCTTATCCTGACCGCCAAGGCGCATGCGCTACTTAACGGGCGGGGGTATGTCATCCCAGAGGATATCAAAGCTGTAGCGCATGACGTATTGCGGCACCGGATAATACTGAACTATGAAGCAGAGGCGGAAGGTATATCGTCCGATGATGTCATCGATGAGATACTGGCAAGAGTGAAAGCACCGTGATCCGGTTATTTATCAGTATGAGATATTGAATGTTACGAGTAGAGAGATGAAATTGAGGGTTCTGTATGATAATGAAGCGGAAGGCGATTTAGAATCGGATTGGGGCTTTTCATGCCTGATTGTGTCGGATGAAGGCAGGAAATTGCTATTTGATACCGGTGCATCCGAGACGATACTGGCGCGAAATATGAAGAAACTGGGTATAAGACGCGATGAGATCGAGATAATCGTTCTTTCGCATGAGCATTGGGACCATATCGGGGGTTTAAATGCAGTATTGCATCCTGACGCGGTGGTGTATCTCCCGGCGTCCTTTACAGAAACGACCAAGAACGAGATCGAGCGTAACAAAGCAGAGATAAGAGAGGTATTGGGACCGGGGGATATAGTGGCGGGCATTCATACAACCGGTGAGCTGGGGCTTAGCATAAAGGAGCAGTCTCTGGTTCTCGATACGCGAATCGGCGATATGATATTGACGGGTTGTGCACATCCGGGACTGGAAGCTATCATGGATGCAGCGCGTATATTTGGCGATATTGGTGGTGTAATGGGCGGTTTTCATGGCTTCGATAATCTGGAACTGCTGAAAGGTCTGAAGAAGATCGTACCGTGCCACTGTACCGTTCACAAAACGGAGATAATGGAGACGTACCCGGAGGTGGCGGTGAAGTGCGCAGCGGGGAAAGAGATGGACATATGACGATCAATATTCAGTTTCCAGCCGGTTCTTAGCCCTGAGGTATACCGTTGCGATACCCGCCTGCCGCAACTTACGTCTGAGTTCTGCATCGTTCGTGAGAACTGCAGCATCTCGCTTCTTCGCTATGCTCAATATCCTGCTATCCGTATCACCACCGTCAGCATTATCTCGCTCTATAAGCACCTTCCCCTTACTCATGTATCTGAGCAGGATGCGATAACCGAGTTCCGCTGCTCGTTTCGTCTTACCCTTTCTACATCTCAAAGCGTCAAGCTCCCTTAATACCGGTGCGGGTATGATTATCTCGATATAGCCCATACGCTCAAGCTCATCAAAGATATCAACGCCAAAAACGCCCGGAATTAGTAATGCGTTCGTGTCCACTACCACACTCTTCCTGCGCACCTTTGACGATAGGGTATCATTCACCCTTAAATACCGGTTTTCGTTTCTCTATAAACGCCTGCAGACCCTCCTTCGCATCGGAAGTTGAAACAGCGGAACCGAAACTTTCCGCTTCATAGCGCAGTGCCCGTTCCAGATCCATCTCCAGCCCGTTATTCACCGCGAGCTTTATTGTCCTCAGGGTGAGTCTGCTCTTCGCGCGTAACTTGTTTAACACACTATCAACAGCGGCGTCAAGTTCTGCCACCGGTACCACCTGGTTCACAAGTCGCAACGCAAGTGCCTCCTTTGCATCTATCGGCTCGCCAGTCATGAGCATCTCCATTGCTTTCGTCTTACCTATCAATCGAGCAAGCCGTTGTGTACCACCACCACCGGGTATAATGCCCAGATTGATCTCTGGCAGTCCAAATATCGAGTTATCAGATGCTATTCGGAAGTCACATGCCATCGCAAGCTCGAGACCACCACCGAGACAGAACCCATTTATTCGCGCTATTACGGGCTTACCGATCTGTTCCAGGTAGCTTATGACACTCTGTACCCACAGTGACCAGTCACGTGCCTCGATAGGGCTCATATCCTTTATCTCGTGTACATCGGCACCGGCACAGAACGCACGGTTACCTGCACCGGTTATTACTATCGCCCGTAGTGACTCATCAGCTTCGATATCCGCCAGTACAGTCTTTAATTGAGTTAATACAGGTGTATTCAATGCATTGAGCGCTTCTTCACGGTTCAATGTTATGGTCGCCACATCATCCTCTCTCTTATATATTAGTTCTTTACCCATCGTGATCACATCGTACTTCTTATACCCAGTAATCGCCTTATCACGACCGTTAGCGGGAATGAACATATCATGTACCATAACAACCAGTACGGTATCCTGAAAACAAAGAAGTGCGTAAGACCCTTAGCGCCGATAAGCGGGAAGAGAACCATGTCTGAAGGTGCATATTCCCACATCCAGAAGAATATAGGCAGGGTGATGATCAGGATATAGACCATGGGTTTCATCTGCTGCCGCATCAATTCGCCGGAGAATTGAGCCTGCCGGCTCATTATTTCGCTTCGTTTCTTCTCTATTCGTTTCAGTCTGGACCTGTTATTCTCCCGTTTCGCCTCTAAATACTCTTTCTGTAGCTCTCTCAGCTGTTTCTGAAATTCCTTGGACTTCTCCATGAGTTCCCAGTTCGTTGTGTATTTCTGTATAGTTGAGGTATATAACCCTGTAAGAACCGCCAGAACGAGAACTGTTAGAAGGAAATTTCCAATTAAAGATGAGAACGGACCAAGAACGATGTTCATAACCGAACTAATATCCTTACGATACATGATCGAGCCGAACATGAGGAACAGCCCCAGACCCATAATCGCACCATCTATGAGACTCTTCATCAGCTCTTTCTTCTTCGCGCCCGCTTCGATTTTCATTGCATAAGCAATTATTTTATCTTTAGATATTTATTTGTCTATGACAGAATTCACAACAAGGTTCACGATGGGATAACGATTCGGAAGGTACATGCCAGAAATACTTCATAAATAAAGTGTGTATATACACAAATTATTTTTAAGTTAAGCCCTTATCAAACATAAAAGGTATGTGTAAATTGCAGATATCCGCTCTTGTAATTGCGGTGGTTGTAATCACCGTTACCGGTACGGCGATGGGCGCGGGAGTCACCCGGGTCATTACTCCGGATAACCCTACACCGGGTTCAACGTTTGATGTCACATTGAGAATAACCGGACTGCAGGTTGGCGGGATCGTGGAAAGAATACCCACAGGTTTTACGTTCGTCAGCACAACCCATGCCATGAATCAGACGAGTGTATCTGGTCAGAATGTTATCTTTGCCGTACTGAATGAAACATCGATATCATACCGGGTGCGGGCGCCTGCGGGTGGCGGCAGTGGCACCTTCCGGGGTGAATGGTATGATGCGTTGAACGTAACGCGCGGAGATATAGAGTGCAAGCAGGTAAATGTCGTAACCGCGCCTTCAGCATCTCCTGCAGAGAGTACACCGGTGCCAACACCCGGGTTATACCTGATAACGTCTATCGCGGGCGTGATCATCGCTGCTTATTGTTGTAGATGGAGGAACAGGGATGAATAGATATTTCGGCTGGCTTCTAATTGTGCTCCTGATTTCCTCACCCGTACGAGCTGGCATCGCGAGTGATGTGAAATCGCTGGAGTACATGCCGGAGCCCGAGCCTGCGGTTATGGTCTATGACTACAGGCTCGAACCCGCAGTATTATGTCCGGGTGACATCGGTCTGCTTACCGTAACACTCAAGAATACGCAGGACGATACCATCGAGCGGAACATAAAATTAAAGCTGAGCGAGTCGCAGGAGGAGATCAAAAAAGAAGTAACAAGTGACTGGATAAGGACGAGCGAAAGTCAGGGACCTTTATGGCAGCATACGATAGAACGCGAGATCAAACCGGGTGTGACAGATCTCACTACCAGGACGTACTATCCCATGGATGCATATATAAAAGATGCGCATATACGCGAGAACAGGAATTTCAAGGTCTACAACCGGTTTAGAAACGCGGGTTTGGTAGGACCGGCCAGGAAGGTAGATCTGGTATTCAAGCTGAAGGCACCGCTTGTGCGTGGTATTTATATGCTTGAATTCATCGCCGATGTGGAGAATACAAATGGTAAGAGCAGCAAAGGTGTAAGGTATTTCATCCCGGTTATAGTTGACGATGGCGTGACCTTAATGCCGGTCGAGACTACCGCCGATGAAATCAGGTTAGAGGTGATAAATGAAGGATCAGCCGATCTCAACAGCCTCTATGTTGCCGCGTCTCCGGCGGGTATTGTGGAACCCGCGCGGATATATGTGGGACGTATAAAATCGGGAGAATCGAATATAGTGGCTTTTAGAGTGAAAAATGGCTCAGAAGGCAGCAATGTTAGTTTTAAAACTATCTTCCGTAACGGGATCAATCGGCATGAATCAGGTACTGTCACTGTAAGACTACCTTATTCGAACCCGCAGAGGGAGGAGGCTGACGTAAGAACGGCAAACTTAATCGGGGATGAGACACCTGCTCCTGATACACAGAAGCTGCATTCATCGTCGCCATATGCTCTAATCATTATCACTGTTTTGATAATAGCAGCATGTCTGGCATATAAGTACAGAGGCAGAGGGGGTGAATCCTGATATGATCAACAAGAAGAGAGTAGCCATGCTATTGCTGTTAGTATGCATAGGTCTGAGTTTGAGTCTGGCAGGTTTACCTGCAACTGCTACCACCACTGCGGCTGTGCCGACTAAGGACGAGGTAGTGGATGCGATCATAACGTTCATGAAGGCTGAGTATCTGGGTACAGAAGTGGACCATATGACAGAAGAGCAGCTTCGTTGGCTCGCTTCTTCCTATTTATATGAGGGGCGGTATCCCAGGACCATTGTCACACCCGCAGGTGCGAACATCACGATCTATAAGCCTTTAGAACGAATAGTCGTGCTTAACACAGATGTTGCAGAGGCGATCAGAGCGCTCGGTGCTGCGGATAGAATAGTAGGTATAAGCGATACAATAGCGAAAAAGCCCGTTTTCTTCCCGGAATTGAGCAAGAAAAAAGAGGTGGGTACCTGGAAGGAGGTGGATACAGAAGCTTTGATTGCCTTGCACCCTGATGCGGTCTTCACATACGTTAAAGTAGGACCCGGTCCTGAATATCTTGAGGATAAGCTACCACCATCGATCATCACGGTTCGAATGGACTTCTATAAGCCCGAAACTACGCGAGAGGAGATGATCAAGCTCGGTGAATTACTCGATCTCAATACATCAGCGTATATAAGCTGGCATGATCACTATGTCAATCTGATAGAAGATCGGGTATCAAGACTGAAGGATCGACCGAAGGTGTTCATAGATAATAGTGGCAAGGACACCACCCGCGAACGAAAGACATATTCAAACAAATCCGGGGGTATAAGCACACTCTGTGAGCTTGCTGGTGGTCAGAACATAGCAGCAGGGTTTGAAGCAGCGTATCCTGTGGTGGAAGTGGAATGGATAATGCGAAACAATCCGGACGTTATCATCGGGCTATCACGTAAAGGCGGATATGAGACTGACGATGTCTCAGCAATGGAAGCAGAATACAGACGTATAATGGAACTGCCCCTGAAGAACGTGACGGCGATAGAGGAAGGGAGGGTTCATCTCATTGATGGCAGTCTACCTTTTGGACCTGGATATCCCGTAGGACTTGCATACATGGCAAAATGGATACATCCTGACGAGTTCGAGGATTTAGATCCACAGGCGATACATCAGGAATATGTAGATCGGTTCTGCAACATCAGATTCAACGTGAGGAAGCGTGGTGTGTTTGTGTATCCTGAATGAGAGCCATAAGCAGACCAATAATAGTTTTACCATCGCGCAACTCGCCGCTTCTTATCATCGCCATCAGCTCAGTTCGTGGAACAGGTCGAACCGTGAGTTCGGATACATCCCTGACTTTCTCCAGTTCATCCGCTTTGAAGATGTGTATTATCTCACTGCTGATACCGGGCGAAGGGAAGAACTCTATCAGCTTATACAGCTTTGTTGCACGATATCCTGTCTCTTCCTCCAGTTCACGTGCAGCACATGCCTCGGGTGTTTCGCCAGCTTCGATCGTGCCTGCAGGTATCTCAAGTGTCTTCGCCTCCACCGCTTTCCGGTACTGCTCCACCAGTAACACATGCTCACCGATAAATGCAACAATAGCAGCCGCGCCTGGATGCACAACTATCTCACGCCTCTTTGTACCTCCTGGCACTGAGACGGTATCAACCCGTAACTGTATGATTCTACCGCGGTATAACTCTTCACTCCTGAGTGTCTTCTCTTCTGCGATCATCATATACTCATTACACAGATAGCAGGTATAAAACTATACTGTTTCATAACCACTACGATGTTTCCTATATATATGACTTTTGCGCTCTTCGCGGTTCATATCACTCATTTAAGGGCAATCATACTCTTTCACATATTGTGACCGGGTGGTGGGCAGGGTAGCAAAAGCATATCCTGCAGCTGCTTGCTTGGAATTACTGACAGCACTCAACGATGGGTTGCCCATGCCCTTTCAATACAAAGCACTCTTTTGACATTGTAAGCCGGTATTCTCGAAGTCCTGATTTACCTGGTACTTCTTTTGTTCATCCATACAATAAACCTGTTAGCCTGTTAAAAATCGGGAGGTCTGCCGAAATTTAGTTTTGGTATGGCGCCACGGTGGACAGAACATTTTTATAATATGCTTTTCTATACAGGAATTAGATAGGTAGGTAAGATGGGTAATAAAGCACTCATAATAGTTGTTTCGGTCCTCATTGTTTCCTTATTCGCGAATGTGTATTTTATTGCTAATCAGCAGCAGAGTATTGATCTGTACGAGCTTAAGAATCGAATAGACGAATTAGAGAGGGCGAATACATATTTAAAAGAGGAGCTGTATCGTACGAATCTATCGTTACAGCAGGCAAGGACGCAGTTGCAGGTGTATAGAAGTGAAATTGCGGATTTGAAGGCGCAAGTGAATAGAACCGCGGTGAAGGGTAAAACTGGCAGTGCCACGCTCGAAGCTCCTGCAGTGATGCGAAAGGTAGTATATCGGGGTAACTATCCGTTTTACAATGGTGAAGTCATAGAGAATGGCACAATGATACAGGTCTCAGTAGATATAAAACCGGGTTATGGGCGTGTACTCGTTGTAACAAAGCCACTTATGGGAGTCGTGTTTCAGGACGCAGCAAATACCGCGGTTGTTGTTGCAGAGAATTACACAGGTATCGATCTCTCGGGAAGTGATGTTATATTCAGTGTCCGTGCGCCATCAAAGATACCGGAAGTGGATGGACCCAGTGCGGGTGCGTTGATGACCTCACTTATCATAGCGGCACTGCAGAATATCTCGCTGCCTCAGGATATAACAATGACAGGTACGATAGATGCCCGGGGGCATGTTGGAGAGATCGGGGGTGTTATAGAGAAGGCAAAAGCAGCGAAAGCTGCGAATAAGCGGATATTCATTCTGCCACGCGAGAACAAACGGCTGATAGAATACAAAGAGGAAAAAGAGCGTATCGGGGTTATAACAATAATAAGGCAGACACCTGTGATAATAGATGCTAAGCAGTACATAGAGAAGAACATCGGGATACATGTGGAGTATGTGGATACAATCGAGGACGTCATGAAGATCATACGCACAAATGCTTAGCCAAAGAGCGGCTATACCAGATTTAGCACGTGAACAGAGGTTCAAGTTGTATCTGAAGTTCTGGTACATAGCTCGATTGATCGTTCTCTGTGTGTGCTACAGATAGCCCTACAATTAATGCATGATACATTAACCCTCTCCATAAATTGGTATATATGTATGCGATCGATCAACCAAAAAACTCCTCTTCTACAGATTCTACAACTTTACTATCCAGATTTATCGTGATATGATAGAACCGTCCCCCGATCTCCAGCGTCAGCATCGCCTCATTATCGGCACTATCCTGCCCCCCACCGACCGTCCAACCCATTGCAGCTATCCTGCAGTCGCTCCGTTCGATCAGTTCCATCACTTTCCTATCTCTCTTTGCTATCTCCATTATATCATTCATTGCGCTGCTATTCTAACACTCAACGAACATCACTTCGGGGGAATGAATGTAGAAAAGAAATCAGAGCGGGAGACCCCACATCGGGTACCATTTGCTTATGTCCTTCTCCAGCGGTAGCTCAGAGCTCAATACGGCATTCAGTTTCAGTTCATACTGCTCGTCCCGTTGCCGGGCGCCTTCGGGTACGAACGGGTAAAACCTGCCACTTTTGTAGTTGTATATTATGTAGATTTCCTTACCACTGCGATTCTTGAATTTAAACACAGAAGAGAGCAGTGCACCCCCAAACCCGTTCTCAATCACTGTTTCCGAGATCATGTTAATTGTGGTGACCAGATCCTCAAAATCATTGTCCCTGAGCACTATCCATAGATAACCAAATGAATCTTTCTCTATCCGGTATTCTGTCGCCGTGTCACGTTTAGCAAGCGTTAACAGCTCCTCCAGATCCGACTGCAAACGTTCGAATGTCGTGGACGATACTATCTTGAAGCATATACCAGCCACACCCGCATGCCTGATATCCAGATTCGCCTCCAGCGTGATATATGCGGTGGAGATGCTGAAGAGTGCATCACGCCTGGGCACAGCCGGTTTCACTCGTCCCAGTAAAGCGTCAATAAGACCCATGGAAACCTTCCATTGCACGTTCCATCGCGCTCAATCGTTCTATCCGCTTCTCAAGCGGTGGATGCGTTGAGAATATACTCATGATTGTATCACCTGATATAGCCGGTATGATAAAGAACGCGTTCATACCCTCCACCTCACGCAGGTCCCTGGTCGGAATACGTTTCATCACCCCGCTTATCTTTAATAACGCGGAGATTAACGCGGAAGGATTGCCCGTGATGATTGCAGAACCTCTGTCGGCTGCAAACTCCCGGTAGCGCGATAGTGCCCTTATAAGTAAGAAACTGACGAGCCATACGAGTAGAGAAACGAGGAAGATGACGATGGTGGCACCCGCGCTCCTGTCTCTGCTACCGCCACGGAACAGTGATGAATAGAATGAGAACCGCATTACGAACCAAGCTATCGTGGACAGGAAACTGGCAATGGTAATTACAAGCACATCCCTGTTCTTCACATGGGTGAGTTCGTGCCCCAGTACGCCCTCCAGTTCCTCCTGGTTCAACCTCTGCAATAACCCGGTTGTAACAGCCACCACCGCTTTATTCTGACTGCGACCGGTTGCAAACGCGTTTGGTATCGGTGTGTCGATTATCGCGATACGGGGTTTACTTATATTCGCAAGATTACATAACCGTTCCACCATCGTGTGTAATTCCGGATACTCTTCTCTCGATACTATCTTCGCACCGGTGCTCCATAACACAAGCCTGTCTGCGAAATAGTATTGTGCCATGAGAAACACTGCAGCGATCATAAGCAACGGTATCGCTTCCATGAACTGTGCCAGTATCGTAAGAAAAGCAAGATAAACGATTATCAATAGCCCCACCGTCAGTACCATCCGCACGGTCAATCCCCAATCCTTACCATACCAGTCATTCCCTCTCATATCAACTCTCTTTACCTGCTTGATATATAAAAATATAAATTGCTCTGTTTCACAAAAAAGTTGAATAAATGATGAAATATACAGTACAACATGACCACCGAAAAGCTTAAAAATAGTTAACATTCTTCTTCTTTTGATGGTAAATATGACCGGGGAAGAGAGGCGTTTACCAAAATACTGGCCGATCCTGTACGTGGTCTACCGCCTGAGGAGGGTGGAGAACAGCTTTGACCTCCAGAAATACCTCTATCTTGCGAAGATGGACGGGAGAGCGCCGATAGAATATGTCTTCGTTGATGACTACTGTGGGCCGAGATGTGCATGTATAAAGCAGGATGCTATATCGCTTGGCGTACGTGGTTATCTGAAGGTATCGTTCGAGAACAGCTGGGTGTTTGAGATAACCGAATACGGCGCGAAACTGGCGAAGGAATACATAAGAAGCCTACCCGAAGAGGTGCAGAATGCGTTCGATCGCATCCTGGAGGAGTATTCCTCACTACCGGTGGTGAAATTACGGGATTACGTGAGCCATACATACTGCAGGGAGAAATCATGGGCGGAATATGAAGAGTTGAAACAGCAGATAATGAGAGAGATAAGTCTATTATTACACGACTTCTCGGGCGTAGAATCCAACGGGAACATTCTATTCTTGCTCGGGTCGCTGGACTATTGCATGCTGGTATTAAAGCGAGAGAATCTGAAGGATACTCACCAGAAAGACAATCTGATTACTCTGATCAATGGTTACGTGAAGAAGGTCATGCTACTGCGGGAACTGATTGGTGACAATATGGGACTTGTGGGTGCCATATGTCTGAACGATTTAAAGGAGGATTTTGAACTGGTTCAGAAGGCATCGGAGGAGTATAAAGTACTCCCGGCACTGTATGAAGAGGGGATAGACCTCTCGGTGTTCATAGAGGAATAGAGCATGGTTGCAGGAAGCAATAAACGAATAATCATATACGATGCCAATTCGATCATTTATTATTGTTTCCTGCATGAAGAGCGGATAAAGGGACGGACTGTTACGATACGGGTCATGGAATTCACGAACAAGATACAGAACCTTACGGAAGAGTTTCTAAAGGCGGGTTTCACTATTGAGACACTATCGGGCGTGATGAAGGAGATTTATGATAAGGGTATAGCGAAGATAGTGGACGAGTTCTGCGAAGATTTTCGGACGAAGGATCTTATCGGACTGCCGGGTAGGAGAATCCCGGACGGAATTAAACTGCGACTGGCGCGTAAGACGGAGGACAAGATCAAGCGGTTACAGAACCGACCGTGGTTCACCGTGGTGGATTACACGCCGCCGGAGAAGGAGATCGAACGGGTGCGGAGTTTTTACGAATCGCTGAGCGGTACACCGAAGATGATAGAACACATGAGGCGCAAGAGGACGAGGGAGCCATATCCCTCTGAGGTGGATATGAGTTTATTGGTATATTCGAAGGAGCGAGAAGCGCCGATAGTAACGAACGATAGCGATCTGACGGACTTCAAGTACGAACTGGAACGCGAAGGATTGTGTTATGGCATAATACTGGATCCATGAACCCGAAATCGACATACAAATAAACATTTTTAACTTTTTCTTCTTATAACCTTATAGATGAAGCGAAGAGATGAAGAGGAAGAAACCGAAATTCGAGCGATACGGATGGAGACGCAAGAAGAAGCTGAGTAAGAGCTGGCGCAAGCCCAAAGGGCTGGATAATAAGCTCAGGGAACATATAGCTGCAAAAGGTGCATGGGTGAAAGTAGGCTACCGACGGAGGAGAGAGGAGCGCGGGTTGCATCCTTCGGGCGTGCCAGAGGTACTGGTATATAATCCAGATGATCTGGTGGAACTCACACCCGGTGAAGTGGCTGTACGAATAGCTTCGGGCGTTGGATCAAGGAAGCGTGAGCAGATAGAGTTAAAAGCGGCAGCTATGGGTCTTAAAGTACTGAATCCCAAGATGATGTGAGATGCCAAAGAGAGCTCCGGACCCACTTACAGAGGAGGAGCTGAATCGAATTCTGGATGCTGCGATAGTAAATGAGCGTGACTATCTGATACTACGACTGCTCGCGCGGACCGGTATCCGCATAGGGGAGTTATACGGTGTGCGTAAAGGAGGCAAATGGGTTTACGGGATACAGAAGAAGGATATCGATTTCACGAATAAGCGGTTATGGGTCTATTCACTGAAACAGCGGAAATATGTACGGCGGGAGGTGCTGGTTGACGATGCCACCATAGTGCTCCTGCGGCGATACACTGCGAATATGAAACCCGATGATCATGTGTTCAGGAGTATATCGTATCGTCAGATCCAGCGTCTACCAAAGAAGTACGCGCAACTCGCTGGTGTAGAGAAGAATGTATCATGTCATTCATTCCGCCATTTCTTCATCACCAACTCGTGGCGTAAGGGTATTGACATCGCGCGGTTACAGTATCTCGCCGGACATGCCGACCTGAAGACCACGATGATCTATACGCATGTTACGACCGAGGACGTGGAACGTAAATATCGTGAGATATACGATAGATAGATAATATCAGTTCATAATAAGATATTCGTTTATTGATCGGATTGAGAATTCTTCATTCTTCAGTGCAATTATAGCAGATGCCGCTGCTTTAGCCGCTTCTTTCGTTGTTATATATGGCACACCGTAGTCGATGCAAGCCCGCCTTATCTGATATCCATCGCTGTACGACTGTTTATCGGTGGGTGTGTTTATCACCAGCTTTATATCACGTGAGCGCATCAGCTCTATCACATTCGGTGAGCCGTCATGCAGTTTCTTCAGTTCCGTCGCTTTCAACCCGTGCGCTCTCAGATAGGCGCATGTACCTTCTGTAGCGACGATCTCCAGACCCGCTTCTATCAGCCTGCGTGCTACCTCCACTATAGCTTCCTTATCCGCATCACAGACAGAAATGAAGACTTTATCGCCGGGAGTATACGGTAACGGATTCCCGGCAGCCAATTCGGACTTGAAGAACGCTTTACCAAACTCCTCGTCTATACCCATCACCTCGCCCGTACTCTTCATCTCGGGTCCTAAAATGGTATCCACATCCTTCAATTTGATGAACGGTAACACCACCTCCTTTACCGCCACATGCTCCGGTTCCTTCTCTTTTATATTGAGATCGCGCAATCGCTGCCCCAGCATTACCTTCGCGGCGAGTTTTGCCAGTGGTATCCCCGTCGCTTTCGTTAC
Organism: Methanosarcinales archaeon; assembly: GCA_025464325.1. Taxonomy (GTDB): domain Archaea; phylum Halobacteriota; class Syntropharchaeia; order Alkanophagales; family Methanospirareceae; genus G60ANME1. The sequence goes on from JAODGH010000030.1 coordinate 53,078, forward strand.
GTATGGAATGGTCCTGCTTGCACGCGGATTCACTTCCAGCACATAAACCACTCCATCCTTTACTGCCATCTGAATGTTAATCAGCCCTTTTATGTCCAGATTGAGCGCTATTCGACGTACGTAGTCCTTCACTGTCTGAATAACATCCTCTGATAGCGATTGTGGGGGTATAACACAGGCAGAATCGCCTGAGTGTATGCCTGCCTCCTCTATGTGCTCCATTATCGCTCCTATCAGGACATCCTCGCCATCACATACCGCATCCACGTCTATCTCCGTCGCTTTTTCCAGGAACTTATCGATAAGAACCGGCTTATCTTTCGATATCCTGACCGCTTCGCGCATGTAACGCTCCAGTTCTTCGTCATCATGTACTATCTCCATCGCTCTGCCACCAAGCACGTAAGAGGGTCGAACAAGAACAGGGAAGCCAATCCTGGCGGCAACCTCCTTTGCCTCTTCGAATGATGTTGCATAACCACTCTCAGCCTGCGGAATGCCAAGCCGGTGCAGGAACTTGCTGAACCGTTCCCGATCTTCTGCCATATCTATGCTCTCGGGTGCGGTACCGAGTATCCTCGTATTCAGGTTCAATCGTTTAAGATCGTTCTTTAGTGGTACTGCAAGATTGACCGATGTCTGTCCGCCAAACTGCACCATTACCCCGTCGTATCGTTCCCGCTCGATTACATTCATCACATCTTCAAGCGTAAGGGGCTCGAAGAATAGCTTGTCCGAGGTGTCATAATCGGTAGATACGGTCTCTGGATTGTTGTTTATGATATGCGCTTCTATACCCGCCTCTTTGAGTGCCGTCACGGCATGTACCGTACAGTAATCAAATTCAATACCCTGTCCTATTCGGATGGGACCAGCACCGATGATCAATACCTTCTTACTCGATGAAGGCTTCAATTCGCATTCTGTCTCATATGTGGAATAGTAATAAGGCGTCCTGGCTTCAAATTCCGCTGCACACGTGTCCACCATCTTGTATGTCGGTACCACCCCTTTTGCCTTCCTCAGATCATATATCTCCTCACGGCTACGTCCCGTTAAGCGCGCTATCTGCGCATCTGTGAAACCCATCCGCTTCGCTTCTCGCAATAGCGCAGCATTTAAACCCTCTTTCAGCTTATGCTCCATCCGCACTATCTTCGCTATTTTGTTGATGAAGAACGGGTCTATACCACTCAGCTTCGCTATCTCGTCCACACCAATGCCGCGTCTCAATGCTTCATATAGCACGAATATACGCTCATCTGTCGCCGTTTTCAAGCCTTCACGCAATCTGTCCATGCTCCAGTCGTCATAACCAAGACCGAATTCCTTATCTATATCAAGCGAGCGAACAGCTTTCTGTAACGCTTCCTCGAATGTGCGTCCGATCGCCATCACTTCTCCCGTGCTCTTCATCGAGGTTGTCAATACTCGATCGGCATCCGGGAACTTATCAAATGGCCACCGCGGGATCTTTACCACCACATAATCTATCGCGGGCTCGAAACTTGCCGGTGTCTCCCGTGTCACATCATTCCTTATCTCGTCCAGACAGAGCCCGATCGCTATCTTCGCCGCAACACGCGCTATTGGATACCCCGTCGCTTTCGACGCAAGTGCGGACGACCGTGACACGCGGGGATTGACCTCTATTACGCGATATGCCCCCTCTTTCAATGCAAATTGGATATTACAGCCACCTTCTACCTTCAATGCTCGTATGATCCTTATCGCAGCGTTACGCAACATCTGATGTTCCTCATCGGTTAACGTCTGTGAGGGTGTGACCACGATTGATTCACCTGTGTGTATCCCCATCGGGTCTATATTCTCCATGTTGCAGATTGTAATGCAAGTATCTCGTGAGTCGCGCATCACCTCATACTCTATCTCCTTCCAGCCAATAACGCTCTCCTCTACCAGAACCTGGTGTATTCGTGACGCCTGTAGCCCGTAGGAGACCTGTTCCCGTAATTCCTGAATGGTCGTAGCTATACCGCCACCTGTGCCTCCGAGCGTATAGGATGGACGAATAACAAGTGGTAACCCCAGTTCAGCAGCAGCCTCTTCCGCTTCTTCCACCGAACTCACGGTTACACCACGCGGTATGGGCTCATTTATGCGTTCCATTGTCTGTTTGAACCGTTCACGTTCCTCGGCGTTGTATATCGCCTCTAACGGCGTACCGAGTATTCGCACACCATATTCTGATAGAACACCCTGTTCCGCCAATTCCGCGGTCAGGTTTAATGCTGTCTGACCACCCAGACCCGCCAATATGCCATCAGGCTTCTCTTTTGCTATTATCTTCGCAACAATATCCACAACCAGCGGCTCTATGTATATGATATCCGCCATCTCAAAGTCGGTCATTATCGTTGCTGGATTGGAGTTCACGAGTACTACTTCAACGCCCTCTTCACGTAAAGCCCGGCACGCCTGCGAGCCCGAGAAGTCAAACTCGGCAGCCTGACCTATCTGTATGGGACCCGACCCTATTACCAGCACCTTCCTTATATCTTCTGCTTTTGGCAATTTCCTCTATTAATTATATTTACTGCACAAAACCAATCACTTGCGATTTAGCCAGCCTTATTCGATATCCCTTTCATCTGTACATCTCGTTCATTGCGCTTTATATAACCCGCATTGATCTGCCTGACAGGTAGTTGCATTTCTCTCACCATCGCGTTATAATAGGATCTTCGCTTTATCAATATTTAGAGGCTGGTAGGTGACGTGATTATAACCACTGTAAAAAATCTGGAAGTGTACAACTCAAAAGATAATATAAGGAAAAAAAGATGGGGCTGGTTTTTATATATCAGCCGACTGGTTAGATACGGTGGTTAGATACGGCGTCTTAGTATGTACAGGCTGATCAATCCGATAATAGCAAGCCCCCATCCAAAACCAGGAGTTGCTGCTGGTGATGTAGGAGTCGGCGTTGGACTTGATGTTGCTGGAGCAATAGCACCCTCGAGTTCGATCGGTTCGCCCAGTACTATAGTGCCATTACTGGCAAATGACCACTCGCAGTATTTACCGAGCACATCGCCGTTCTCATCGAAATCGATCTCGCCAGAAGCGCCCTGGTAGTTTATATCCGTGCCATTACGAATGAGTCGTAGAGCTTCTCCGATATCAGTCACCTCCACACCTGGCGGATTGGCGACTTCCCTTAATGCGTCTCGTATTGCGATCCCTTCTGCTTTACCCGCCTTCTCGATAGCAAGTGCGACCACAGCAGCTGCATCGTAACTGTTCGAGCAGTAAGTAGTGACTTCCTTGCCATATTCCGCTTTGTATTTCTGTTTGAACGCCTCATATGCAGGTCCACCAGTACGGGGATCAGGCGTAGTGCCTTTTAAGCCTGCTACTATGTAATTGCCTTCGGTATCTTTCCCCACCATATCAGGCAGTGTCTCGTCCCTGAGTCCTTCTGACAGCAACCAGTCGATATCATCCATGTAACCCTTCTCATACGCGGTTTTAAGTATTATGCTGCCGGTCTGAGGATACGCGCATAAAACAACGACATCCGGTTTCGGCTGACACGCCTTGTCCACTTCGGAGTCGAATATGGTACCAGCGGGGTCATATCTCACCGATTCCTGTATGGTACCGCCAAGCGATTCAAACTCTTCCCTGAATACCTCCTCAAATCCCAGTCCATAGGGGTTGTTCAGTACCAGTGTACTCGCGTTTCTGTACCCTTCGCGAATCGCGAGCCTCGCCATTGCCCTGCCCTGCAGTGCATCGGATGGGCACGTGCGGAAATAGAGGTCCCTTTTGTCCATCGTCGTGAATTCCACGCCCGTATTTGATGATGATATCTGAAGTACGCCATTACCAGTAGTGATTTCGAGAATAGCTTTGCCTGGTCCACTTCCCGTAGTACCTATGATTACCGGTACTTTATCCACTTTTACAAGCTTGTTCGCAGCGTCAACCGCAGCAACTTCCGAGGTCTGGGTATCCTCTATCTTCAGTGTGATGTTGGTACCAAGTACGCCGCCAGATTCATTTACTTCCTTTATCGCCAGTTTTATCGCATCCGTCATCGGTCCACCATAGGTACCGAGGTCACCAGTCAATGCCTGAAGCACCCCGATTTTCACCGTTTCTTTACCGCTATTATCCACTGCACCAGCAACTGTCATCGCAAGAAGCATAGATGTGATGACAATACCCGTTGCTACAAAAGCGCCCGGTTTCATAACCAAATCACCTCCTATCTGAAGAGAACTTAGTGTGTGCGAGCATAAAAAGTTATGGCTTTTCTTCTCTACCGGTCTTTATATATACGATGCTGCTCCAGTTGCTGGTAAATGGAATAGTACTTGGAAGCATCATAGCGCTCGCCGCTATCGGATTGTCCATGGTATATGGGATTCTAAAATTCGCTAACTTCGCTCATGGCGATTTCTTAACCTTTGGTGCATATCTCGCATTCGTGTTCAACGTTGTATTTGGCTTTTATTTCATACTGGCTTGTGCAGTATCCGTGATTTTAACAGCAATGGTGGGTGTGGGCTGCGATTACGCAATCTGGCGACCAATGCGTATGAAAAACGCGAACAGAGTTACATTGATCATCATCTCTATTGGCATGGCACTGTTCATCCGTAACCTCATCATCTTCATGTGGGGTGCCGATATCAAGCGTTATGCATTACCCGTGAAACGCGGTATAGAATTTGGAACGATAATAATCACCCAGAATCAGATAGTAGAGATAGTCGTAGCGGTTGCATGTATGCTACTCGTGCATTATATATTGAAGAAGACGTTCATAGGCAAGGCGATGCGAGCACTGGCAGATGATATCGACCTTGCAAAGGTTTCGGGTATTGATGTTGATCGTGTGATAAGATATACCTGGGTTGTAGGGATGGCACTGGCGAGTGTTAGTGGCATTTTATACGGACTACTGGCGAATATAAACCCGAATATGGGCTGGTTCCTATTACTGCCGATGTTCGCTGCAACGATTCTCGGTGGCATCGGCAACCCTTATGGTGCCATGGCGGGTGGTATCATGATAGGACTGGCACAGGAATTGAGTACCGCAATACTGCCACCAGAATACAAGATGGCTGTAGCTTTCGCGATACTGATAATAGTTCTCCTGTTGCGCCCACAGGGCATAATGGGCACTTCTTAGTCCTTAACGGTATATCCTTGGATACCGGTATCGCTGTACATCGCTCCAATCCGCAGTGGCATTTATCATTGCATTCCAGAACCGCGGCTTATCCAGTATCTCCTGCATCATTACATGCCGACCACCGAAGTATTTTAATAGGCTATCCCTGATGTCCTTGTAGTCACGCTCACCTCCACGCTCCCTCCATCCCGTTAGTTTCATCTCAAATATGATCGAAGATCCGTGCCGTGAGAATCTATCCACTTTCATACCCCGACTCTCCGCGAGGAAACAGGCTATGAACTTCGCCACGCATTCTGCCTCCATCCTCTCGCCGGTCACATGTATTTCTACTTTGGAGGGGTTGGATTCATCGTCTGCATTTACTTTTACCACCGCGGAGAAGCACATACTTGCGAGTTCTGGAGGTCTCGTACCGATTCTACGGGGTGTAGCTCCTCCATACTCTCGATCGCAGCCTCGTCCGGCAGACATGCTTCAGTATATTTGAGGAACCAGTTGAGCATGCCATGGGGTAAACATACACCTTTCGCCCTTTTCTCTATTTTCTTCGCCTCTTCAAAGCTGCCGAACTTGTACAGCATGTAATCCACAAAATCTATTATCTCGCGCATTGCCGCACTGAGATTTCCTTCATGATTCTCCACTATCTTACCTATTTTCTTGATATCGCTCTCGTACAGGGATATATTCTTACGTATCATCTAATCTCACTCGATGTTATTATACATGATATTATAGTACTACATCAAGTATAATTAGCACAAGGGAAAGTATTATGCTATCCTTCTGCATATGGTATTAAAGCATTATTTCGGAGTGTCACGCCAACTCTTATTGAGGTGATAGAAGGAATATGGAGGGTGTTATCTTAGCAGGAGGTTCTGGAACTCGGCT
>JAODGH010000025.1 GCA_025464325.1 Methanosarcinales archaeon
GATGTATTTGCTCAAAAAGGCGAAGAAGAGCGTGCGTTGAGCTATTATCGAGAAGCGAAAGAGCTTGCAAAGGGTAGTGATGTCCTTGAAGCTATCAATAACAGGTTAAGCATGATAAAAGAGTCATAATCGTGATGCAGACTGCTGAGAGCAGGATATCATCCCGAAACTAAGTTTTAGTAGAACTCCTGATTTTAACAAAGCTTCATTTATCGTGAGACATGCATAAGAAACAATGCACATTTAAATCTTATATGCTTTGAATATGGACGTACCAGAGAAGAACCGGTTAAATAGGGACTTCGAGCATTCAGGCTTAGCCTCCTGTCCATAATCAGTGCAGTAATGTCAGCAAGCGCTCCATGGGAACACAACCCAATCAGGCGCAAATATTGGGATCCCCGAAACGTCGCCGTCTGTGTGTTCATGAAGGTATCGCTCTGTAAGACGTACGGTAGTATAGGCGCTTACTTCAACTCAAACGCTACGGTAAAGGCGAACGGATGCCCGGCATGGTAAATGTCATTAGCGACGTATTCGTACAATTCAGACGAATGGATTATGGATGCTGTGTTCTCAAGTATAAAATGGTGTTGTGGTCTCGATATCAAAAGCATAAAAGGCTGGCTAAAGCGGAGCGAACTTGCACTAAAAATACTGACGAGCTTTATTAAAAGGAGCATTTAAAAACGTCATCTTGTCCACCAACTTCCTGCTCGCGTCCCATAAGTGCCCGTAACACCACATCAACCCATACTTATACCACCTAAAATCCCTTTATTTCCCGTTTCCCCCTTTTTTCCCGATAAAAGAAAATAGCTCACGCTACGGAGATGATGGAGATTAAATGCAAACGCAGTGAATATCATCATCTTGTTGACCGCAACCCGTGCTACGGTCGTGACACGAAACGTGTGCGGCGTTGAACAAATGTTATTATGGCATAATTCCTCTCGCCAGCCGCTCTCTTACGGCTTATACGCTTATTCCGTAGTTTATCTCGTTGTCTGTTTCATCGTGGCATTTGCAGATGCATCGATAATCTTTACCCCGATAAACAACTTCTTCGCTGAATGGTCTAAGAATCGTGTACCGATGCGGTTGTTGTTTCAATACGAAAAGATATCCTGTCGGTGGTCTGCCGTTAAAGCCCGGGGTCTGATAGATAGCCCGTACTACTGCATTAGCATCTTTATCATAACAACCTCATCTATATTCGTTCGGTCTGTCGCCTTTCCTGCTTATGTTATCAACGTTACGATGGACCAAGAACCAATCGATGAGAGGTTCAATACGTACTTTTGCATACTCCTCAATATTGCATAAAGAATTAATGACTGCGTGACACTCATAGGCTGCTAATAGTATAATACTCCCTATTTCGCGATTTAGACAATTTCTACTGGAGATCTGGTGCGTTTCAAAGAGGCTTTTGGAGAATCTCCTATCTTGTTTCTTTGATTCTGGTATTACTGTAAATTTAATTTTTTATTTTGAAAAGATAATCTTAAGTTATATGAGCCAGGGTGGCAGAGTGGACAAATGCGGTGGCCTCGAGAGTCACTGTCCCTTTCGGGACGCTCAGGTTCGAATCCTGACCCTGGCGTGGCTATGATCCCCCAATCTAAAAACCACACAAATTGTTGGATAGTCCCCAGAAAGGCTTGTCCCCGGACTCTTCGCGTTCAGGTCGGGAGCTGTCATGCTGAATAGTACCGATTTGCACATATCCCGTGTTCATCCATAGGCTGTACGTTATTAACCGACTCATGCCCTTTTCCGTTATCTGGTATAGCTTTGACCACTCGCGTCCACCACCGGGCATGGGTACAATGCATGTACCTTTCTCTTAATGCGACTGTTCCTGTCTCTTCCATGAACCTCTTGCAGGTAGCCATTACGCACCATAAACCCAATCATCGCTACGAGCACGGATCTGCTCATGTACAGCCCGGTAGCAAGCTCATCCAGGAATGTACCTTCTTCTAGATCTGAACTGTTCGCCCTTCTCCTCCTTTTTCTACCAGCACCTTCGATGCCAGACCCGCACCTATGCGGATCTCTCGATCTTCTATTTTTAGAACCGGCGAGTCGTCTGAGAGATGATACAGAAATTCTATCTCTGTTCCTCGTTTCAAGCCCAACTCTAATAGCCTATCCAAAAATGCTTTTCCTCCCTCTATCGCTTTTATTGTCATTTTATCGCCTTCTTCAAGACTCGAAAGAGTTGTTCCTTCTGTGTTCACGTATACCTTATCCCCCAGCCACGAGCTATGGCTATTACTCGTCCGGCAGCCCTTACGGCGATAGGACCCGAATGTACATGCACCAGCTCCGTAGCTATAACGGTCAGTTCGATCCCCTACGAGATGCCCAATTCCTTCAATCGTTTTTCTACCTCCTGACCGCCATCTATCTATACGCTTCACTGTCACCATTACGCCGGGTTTAATCTCATTCAATTGTTTCATTTTACCCTATATATTCCAAAGTTAGGTATAGAAGAATGCTACCCTGAAAAATATCGGTCATAACGGGATAACCTAAATTTCCTGAAGAATGCTCTATCTGAATAAATACCTCATATCCATTCTATTCAGAAGAGGTAGGAACCTCCTCGATTATATGAGGCGTCCGTCTCGTTTAATACTGCATACAAACATTTTTAATGGATAAGCCAATCTAATTATATGATGAAAGTAGCGATAAATGGTTGGGGGAGAATTGGCCGTATAGTTTTCAGAGCGGCATTAAAAAAAAATGCGAATATTGATTTCGTGGCAATAAATACCCATGCGGGAGAGGCAGAATGGATGGCACATCTGCTGAAGTATGATTCCGTACATGGTGTCTGTGACTGCGATATAGACGTGGGCAAGGATAAACTGATAGTTAACGGCAAAGAGATAGCTATTTTTGCGGAAAACGAACCTGACAGATTACCGTGGGCGGACCTGGGCATCGATGTGGTAGTGGAATCGTCCGGTAAGTTCAGAGACAGGACATCTGCATCGAAACATATCACCGCGGGATGTAAGAAGGTTCTGATAACTGCACCGGCAAAGGAGCCCGATGTGACTGTTGTGCCCGGAGTCAATGATGATATGTATGATCCCGATGCACACAGAATAGTATCACTCGCCAGTTGCACTACCAATTGTCTGGCACCGGTTGCAAAGGTGCTGGAAGACGAGTTTGGTATACAGAAAGCATTTATGACCACGGTTCATGCATACACAAGCGATCAAAAGTTGCTTGACGGACGGCACAAGGATTTGAGACGTGCACGGGCGGCTGCTATGTCAATAGTACCGACAACGACCGGTGCTGCTGCAGCGATTGGTGTGGTGATGCCCTCTCTCGCAGGCAAGATGGACGGCATATCTCTGCGTGTACCGACCTGTGATGCCTCTATCGTTGATCTTGTGGCGGAACTCGGGCAGGAGGTCACCCCGGAGACGGTGAACCAGGCGTTTGAGCGAGCGTCAGAAGGTTATCTAAGCGGCATTCTGAGCGTTTCCTATGAACCACTTGTATCTGTCGATTACATCGGTACCAATTATTCCGCGGTCGTTGATGCGGGCTACACGAACGTCAGGGGTGGCAACCTTGTGAAAGTACTTGCATGGTACGACAATGAGTGGGGCTACTCATGCCGGGTCGTAGACATGCTGAAGTTAATGGAAGAGAAGGGGATATAACTGACCGAAAAAAATAGAAGGAAGTGAAAAACGAATGAATGAGAAGCTTAGAGATTTCTTTACTATAGATGATTTTGATGTGGAGGGCAAAACGATCTTCTTCAGGGCGGATATAAACACGGTGGTTATCGATGGTAAAGTACAGATGAAGGAGCGGATAAGAGAGAATGCGAAGACAATCCATGAACTCTCGGTTAAGGATGCAAAGGTCGTTGTTCTTGCACACCAGGGTCGTGCAGGTGGTAGAGATTTCCTGCCGCTGGAACAGCATGCGGAGCTACTCCGACAGTTCATCGATCTACGATACATTGACGACATAATGGGTCCCGCGGCACGCGATGCAATAAGAAAGCTCAGCGATGGTGAGGTTCTGCTACTCGATAATGTAAGGTTTCTTGCGGAAGAAACACTTCCGAGAACTGCAGAAGAGCATGCAAAATCGATATTTGTGCAGAAACTTGCGCCGCTCGCGGACATTTACATAAACGATGCGTTTTCGGTTGCACACAGGTCTCATGCGTCCGTTGTCGGTTTTCCGATGTTGATGGATGCAGGTATCGGGCGATTGATGGAGCGGGAACTGACCGCACTGCAACGGGCGGTCCACAGCATAAAGCGACCCTGTATCTATGTGCTCGGTGGCGTGAAAGCCGAAGAAGTATTTGATGTGATGGAACACACGCTGAGACGAGGCAAAGTGAACGAGATACTCACAACTGGCGCTCTTGGTACCCTGTTCCTGTATGCACGGGGTGTGATTGAGCCGAGTGAAGAGATGAAGAATGACCGTGAATTTATGGAGAAACTGGCGCGAGCAAAACGTATTCTGGCTCTCGGTCCGGACAAGATCAAGTGTCCTGTAGATGTAGCCGTAGAGGAGAACGGTGGGCGTAAGGAGATACCCGTGGACTCTATAAAGCCAAAGCAGAATGTGTACGATATAGGAGAGAAGACTGCGAAGATGTATGCGGAAGAGATAAAAAATGCGAGTACTGTGATAATGAAGGGACCTGCAGGCTGGTACGAGCGGGAACCATTCAGAAAAGGCACGGAGGAGTTATTACATGCGCTTTCATCATCTGATGCTTTTTCACTCGTAGGCGGTGGGCATACTGCTGCCGCTATGAGTACTCTCGGAATAAATAAGGAGAAATTATCACACACCCACGTCAGTCTCGCGGGTGGTGCATTTTTACGTTATTTGCTGGAGAAGACCCTGCCGGGTATAGAAGTACTGAAGAAGAAGCGAAGAGTCGCGTAATTACGCGCTCGGTTTCTCTAATAACTTTTGCTTCTTCATCAACTCGCCACTTCTTGCATGTGGCGTACGAACCAGGCTATCTGCCTGTTTCTCCATCTCCCGCGCTTCAAATGCGAGTTTCGCAGCTTCTCTCAGCAATTCATGCGCAGCAGCTACCATAGGTACGTAATCCGCGGGGTCTTTAATCATGAAACAACCGCGTGAATCCATCTCCGCAACACGTTCCAGCATGTTATAGGCTGCTATTGCCTTCGCCTTCGCATATGGGTTCGAGAACATGGCACGTTCTACTGCCTGCTCGGCTGTCACTATTATCTGTGGCAACACTGGCTCTTTACCCGCCTTTAACTCCTCTATAACCCGGTCAATCTCCTCGTATACCAACCTCATAACGCCTGTAATCGTCAGTACCGCCATGACATCCGAATTGAAGATGCTCATCTCCAGAGGATCTAAAAACTCACGCCTCGCTCCTATCATCGGATCGCCCGGAATGATCATGTATCCAAACCCGTTCTCTTTGAGGTTATTCACCGCCTTCTTCGCCGGTCCATCTGAGATGACAATGCAAGGTTTACCTCGCTCCTTTACCATCTCTCGTGCGCGTTTGGGACCTGGTAACGCTGCATTTGGACTTATCACTACCACCATATCGGGATCCCACTCAAGTAGCCAGCTGGTATCTCCTGCCACCTCCGGCGTCATCTTCGCTCCTGTACCTACCACACGCACATCTATGTCCTCTCTATCCGCTCGCTCATCCAGCAAGAGATCCACTATCCGTGAAGTACCTATATTCCCCAGTTTAACAAACCCTACTTTCACCATCTGTAATCACAGTTCAACTATTATAAAGGTAGGCATAAAAAAACTTGCTAAAAATGCGGTCTTACACGATAAAAAGGACATATTGATGCCCGACATGAATCTTCCTTAGGGCTCTAACCCTAAATTCATGGCACACCCCATACATTACCCACCGCTATTCGCACGAGATCGTAGATGTGCATTGACAGTAGGTCGATATACGGAGATAAGATCCCGACCGATCGGAGTATATAAGCCAGGAAGAACAGGATAGAGAATGTCGCGGTTATCGATAACGGTATGAGCATAAACTTTGGCGCCTCTTTCACACCCTTCAATGCGTCCGCATCCTCCGGCTCCTTGAAGAATGCCGTGTGTATGATCGGGAAGAAATACACCACATCCAGCAATGATGCCGTCAGGAGCACAAACAGAAATATGAGCATAACGGGTGAATACGTCTGATATGCCTCATATGAACCGAGACACAGGTACCATTTGCTTATGAACCCGACAACAGGCGGAAGCCCACACATGCCCAGTGCACCTATCGAGAATGCCAGCATTGTTACCGGCATTACTTTACCTATACCCGCCATCTCGCTTATGTTCTTCTTACCCGAAGCAACCATTATCGCACCTGCACAGAGGAAGAGCGTGATCTTCATGAACCCGTGGAACGGTATATGCATCATTGCACCGCTGACACCGTTCCGTGTTAGCAGTGCGGCACCGAGTATTATATACGAGAGCTGGTTTATCGTGGAATATGCCAGTCGCCTTTTCAGGTTGTCCTGTGCAATAGCAAAAAGATTCGCAACTATCATTGTGAAACCGGCGATAGAGGCGAGTACCAGTCCGAGCCCGAGCGACGCCATCAGGTCCACTCCATAGATGTAGCAAACAATCCGGACGATACCGAATACACCCGCTTTAACAACCGCTACGGCGTGTAGAAGTGCACTGACCGGTGTGGGTGCCACCATCGCAGTCGGCAGCCACGAATGAAACGGCATCCACGCAGCTTTCATGAACCCCAGCAGGAAACAGAAGAACACCACTATCAGTATGAGCTTATGTGTCGGTGCGAGTGCCTTCAATGCACTTATACCGCCACCTGTGAAATCCGTTGTACCGGTGAGTACATAGACCATTATGGTACCGAACAGGAAGAATACGCCCGCGGTCATCAGATACGCAAGATACTTACGACCGGCACTCATCGCCTCCGCGGTCTGGTCATGTATCACCAGCGGGTAGGTGGAGACCGTCAGTATCTCGTAGAATATGTACATTGTTACCAGATTCCTCGATAACGCAACGCCAACTGCGCCAAATATCGCGAATGCGAAGCAGAAGTAATAGCGAGTCTGGGCATGCTCCTTCAAAGATCGCATGTAACCAATGGAATAGAACGATACGAGTATCCATAATGACGATGAAGTGAGAGCGAAGAGCAGCCCAAAAGCGTCCACTCTGAATCCTATCTTCAGATAGCCCGTCAGAGAATCTGGAAATATCGTCTGAAACAGAACACAGTCAATTGTGTTACCTTCCAGAATTGTGTGTACCATGGAGAATACGAGCGAGAACATGAGTATACCGCCGGCAATCGTCCAGCTCTCTCGTATATTGGGGCGCTTATCGAAGAGCAGTATCAGCGGCGCGATACTCGCCGGGCATAAAATCACCAGTAATGGTATCAATGACTCTACCGTCGCCATTATGGCATCACCCCCCCACACATGCTTGATAGTGGTACAATTAACGGTGCAGCGAAACCCGTCAACCAGAATATACCCCCAATGACACATAACACACCAAAGATGAGCATCGGTATCATCATGCTACACGGTATTTCATGCTCGCGCTTCCCGTGCCCCTCTCCCAGGAAGTATATCCGCTCGATCAGTCTGCCGAAATAAACCAGTTCCAGAAGACTGTTCAATAGTAGAACGCCCGCAAATACATAATTGTAAGTCTTCAATGTTGCAATCATGAGAAACAGCTTGGTTGCGAACCCCGTTGTGGGTGGCACACCGATCATCGAGAGCCCGGCAATAGTGAATACCGCGCTTGTGATCGGCATCCGTTTACCCAGCCCGTTGAACTCCCTGATGTCCCATATGCCCGACCTGTAGATGAAAGCGCCGGCTACGAGGAAGAGACAACCCTTCATTATCGTATGATTCAGTATGTGCGCGACGGCGCCAAGGAAGCCCCAGGTGGTTGTTGGTGCTAATCCCACACCCAGCACTATATAACCTATCTGAGAGATACTGGAATAAGCGAGCATACGTTTGAAGTTGTTCTGTGCGATAGCAAGAACAGAACCGGCGATTATACCAATCGCTGCTACCCAGCATATGGCTACATCCATATTCAAATAAGCACGGACAAAATCGAGTGTAAAGACCGAGAAGATCACCCTCATGAGCGCATAAACCGAGATATGCGACATGGTCGCTGCTATGAATGCGCTCACTGCCGAAGGTGCGTACGTGTATGCATCTGGCTGCCAGAGGTGTAACGGGAAGAGAGCCATCTTTATGCTCATGCCTATTACGAAAAAGACGAACGCAGCCTGTACCACCTTATTACCGTACAGTGTGGGTAGCAGGAGCATGAGATCGTGCATGTTTAACGAGCCTGTAACGGCATACAGGAAGCCAACCCCAAGGAGATAGAAACACGCGCCTATGGAGCCCATTATGACGTAATTGTAACTCGCCCTCAACGATCGACCACCCGCCGAAGCTATCAATGCGTACGCCGTCAGCGAAGATATTTCGAGGAATACATAGAGATTGAACATATCTCCGGTCACTATAATACCACAGAGCCCGGTAATGAGCAGTTGAAAGAGCACATAGAACGAGACAGTCTTCTTTGCCTCCAATTCCTTCTCTATACTGCGATATGTGTATATGGCAATCAGAAAAGAGGCGGCGAAGAAGACCACCAGCACGTACGCGTTTAATACATCAACAACATACTCAATGCCCCAGGGTGGTGCCCAGCCGCCCAGCCGGTAATGTATCGCGCCATAAGATAGTACATACCTCAGCACGAAGATAGAAAGTACCAGCTGGAACGTTATGGTTAAAATCGAGAGGAGATAACTCAATTTGCGATTGAACCAGCCTGCAACCAATATGGTATAAGCAGAGAGCAGCGATACCACCACTAACAGTACCGGAAAGTGTTCGATCATTCT
Organism: Methanosarcinales archaeon; assembly: GCA_025464325.1. Lineage (GTDB taxonomy): Archaea > Halobacteriota > Syntropharchaeia > Alkanophagales > Methanospirareceae > G60ANME1. Next base: position 8,987 of record JAODGH010000025.1, read on the forward strand.
TGGCTTTCACCTGTCATATTTATTACAACATAACCAGACCATATGCGATCTAATATAAATGCTTTTCGGTTTTTTGCTGTGTTGCACAA
>JAODGH010000013.1:0-12466 GCA_025464325.1 Methanosarcinales archaeon
AGGCGTACCGGTAATCACTTCCTGGACCCAGATAGTGGAGATAAAGACTGCAGAGATAGCCCGCCTTCCATTTGCCATTTCCGTCCTGCATGGTCAGCACAGTACACGTAACATTTGGAGAAGAGCAATTCTTCGCGGTTATGTTGCGGTAGGGGAAAAATGTACCGAATTTGATGCCGTATATCGGCACATCCCCGGTGTTTTCAAGTTCATAATTCAGGTTAAACACCGTTTGGTTAGTACCGGAATGCAGAACTTTGTATGATTCAAATATGGCGATATGGGTGGTGTTCAGTCCATAAGGGGTGTAGATACTACTCAGGTTATCATAATAATTCTCATATACCGCTATGACGGCAGTTCCGGGTTCTATCGTGACATTATCGTAATGGTATATGAGCCCCGTCTCAGTATTCGTTATATTAACGCCTGGTGGCGCGCCATAGGGCAGGTTATCGAGCCAGGTCACATTTTTCACCCTGCCCTTGATGAATGCGGGCACGAAAAGCGGGAAATCTAACAGGGCATTTGAGCCAAATGCGGGATAGGTCTTACATCGCTTTGCTTTTTCGCGCGGAATGAACGAACTGAAATTCACATTGATCGTGTGATTCAGGTTGTTCAATAAGAATATCTCGTGATTTATGACCAGAGCCTCATTGGAAGACCACAAATTGGTAGACCGAATGGTGTCCCGCTCGACCGTAAAAATACCCGATGGCGTTGTATTTGATGCAGAAACGATTGCCGTTGCAGTTCCCGCTGCGAAAATAAGCAGCAGGATTATCATATCTGTGACGATATAGTGAGCACGCATATTTTTACTCTTTTGTAGCCGGCGTTTATAAAGTTTGCTTATTTCGATCTTTTGAAGAAACAGTAGCTATGAGGTTTTAGTACGTGTTCAATAGTAATGACCACGGATGCTTTAATACTTAAATCAGCTCTTTGTGGTTTTAAGTCCCCTGAGCGTATCAATCATCAATCTTGAAGAGCCGCGTATCGTCTCTATCTTCAGCCCAAATTTCGATGCGAAGTTCTTCACCACGCGATCAAAATATTCATCACGCTCATCTGCTTCTGTATAGCATATTTTAATGACCCGTTTATAATGGTTCTTCAACAGTTTTATTATGCCGGGTGTATCGATCGTGGATCGCTTCATACCGCCCCCCGCTGCTATATCTATGGTATCGAGTATGACCTGTGGCTCTCCAATTATATAGGCACCGGCGGGAGTCATGAAGAATGTACCGGTTTCTTCCCGTAACAGCTCCTGAACTCGATCCTTACCCAGCGCTATCTCTATGCAATTGTTCAATATCTCACCTCTGTATCTCGGTATCACCACGGGCACATCTGCTCTGCGTATAAGCTCTTCCATATCGGCTGCAGTGCTGCCACATAGCCCGTAGCCAAGCAATACGAGATCAACTACGGGACTCAATCTCTTTATCCATGCTTCAATATTCGCTCTTAACGTCCACGGGCGATCGTGAAGTCTCAATTCCCCCAGCGTAATAATCACCGAATCCTGGATACCACCCTCCGTAATAGCTCTCTTGATGCCCGCAAAGGGCTTCTCCTCTATCACTATACTATCATCAGTAAATACAGCAAGAAACCGCTCGTTCATCTTCTTAACCGCTACCAGTATTACAGGATTACCGGTTTCGGGTAACACCATGAACACTCGCTTAATCCCAGTCCACCTGACGACATCGTATATCTCCTGTCTCAATATCTCACAGGAGATTATACCAAGATGCATTTGTTAGCTCTGTTATTCTGGTATCACTTCCACACCGTATTCTTTCTCAAGGAATTCAATGCATTCCTCTCTCGTTATTCTATGCCTGGCAGGGACCTTCTTCTGCTGTATCCTTCTGTCCTTTATACGATAGCCCGGTCTCTTCAGTGATACCGCGACATCCATACCGAAGATGCCAACGTCTGGATCATAACGAATACCGAAATCGGTGTGTTCCGCGATACCAAACGAGAAATTACCATAGGTATCAAACTGGCTCAGATATAATTTATTCTGTATTTTAAATGTACGAGACAGGAAATCATGGGCACGGGCACCCCTCAATGTGACCTTACACGCTATCGCTTCGCCACGCTTTATACCAAAAGGTTGAATGGTCTTACGCGCTTTTATCTTTACCGGCTTTTGACCCGCGATTGCCGGGCTGGCAAGCAGTTTCTCAGCTTTTGCCAGCTTCTCGCCGCTCTCACCCACACCCATATTTATCACTACTTTGTCCACCATTATCCGTCTCATTGCGTTCATAGTCTATTCACATCCCCACCGGTATTTCTATTCGGTCTTCACCAATCACGAAGAGATAATCGACGATGGTCTCGAAACTACCCTTCTCTTCGGCGTCTCCCAGCGGCTTCAGCCTTACTACGTTTGGTTCCGGACTCCTCAGCACTTTTAACTCCTCGATCTCACACAGTTGTGCCGAATGCGTACCACCGATAATGATACCTTTACTGCCGGTCTTACACGCGAAATGCTGTAAAATCGCGTTTGTACCGAGATCGAGCATGATAGAATCGTGCGTTTTTATCTTATCCTTGTCTCCAGGCTTCAATATAAGATTACGACCATCATGCAGATTCAACTGTATAACGCCACCGCGCAACATCCTCCGGTTTTCCACACGACATAACTTACGCCTGGCTTCTTCTGCATCTATCGGATGCAGCATCAACTTGCCACGTCTGTCCATCAACACCATGTAATGGGCGTCTATCTCGGGTATAGATAAGACATCAAAGATACCGACCGGGAATTTGTGGTCTTTTCTCACACGCCCATCAACCAGTACGTTGCCCTCGTTCAGTATCCTCTTCGCTTCTTTACCCGTATCTGCCAGTTTGAGTATATCCCGTACGACCAGTAGCAGAGGTATGCTCCTGTCCTTTGGATGCGGTCCTGGTCTGGGCTTCACAGTCCAGTACGCGCTCTTCCGGTTTATCTGCCAGCTTCCTGGTGCCGCTATTCGCTTCTGATGCCAGCTCATATTTTTTCTCAATAGCATTAATATTATAAAAACATGCAACAACGAACGGGCATAATTGGTGGTACAAGCCTATTTGATACCAAACTGATAAGCGAATGCAGGGAAGAGGAGCTGAATACGAGATATGGGCATGTTTACCTGCTTGTAGGTTCTGGATTTGTGTTCATACCCCGACATGGCAGACACCGGAATATACCACCGCACAGGATCAATCACCGTGCGCACATAATGGCGTTTAAAGAGCTCGGGATCGACCGTATAATAGGCGTGACTTCGGTAGGCAGTCTTAAGGAAACGATTAAACCCGGTACATTGCTCGTACCTCATGATTACATCAGTCTGTGTAATGTACCCACCTTCTTCGATGACGAGCTCGTGCATATTACACCACGCCTGGCGGAAGATTTACGGCTCGAACTGATCGAAGCAGCGAAATCGTTAGATATACCGGTGATCGAGCGGGGCGTTTATTTCCAGAGTGTGGGTCCACGGCTGGAGACCAAAGCGGAGGTGCGGTTCATAAAGGACTATGCAGATGTCGTGGGGATGAGCATGGGCGCTGAAGCTACACTTGCAGCTGAACTGGGTATCCGTTACGCGAATTTGAGTTCGGTCGATAACTACGCACATGGCATACTGACCGAAGAGCTGGACTACCATGAGATAGTGGAGGCAGCATCGAAGATACGTGCGAAAGTGGAGCAGGTGCTACTGCGTGTTATTTATGGTCGACAGGCTACGGGAGAGCTATGACGCGTATAGCTGGCGTTTTCAACCACAGTAATGCTCTGGATGCACTGACAGAGGGGTTTGAGGCACTGAATAATGTAGAATACCGGAATATCGTATGCGATGAGAGCTTGAGGAACGGTATAGCATCCAGTGGCGAATTGAATAACGGTTTTGCTGCAGATACTGAATTGACAACCGTAGCGGATCTTTTTGAGTACGTTGAAAGCGGTTTAACGTGTGATAAGGGGCTGGATAATAGCTATGATGGCGGTTTTGCGTTTGCATGGTGGCGTGAAGATAGCGAAGAGGTGGTTATAGCACGTGATATATTGGGCATAAAACCATTGTGGTTCGTGCATCATGCAGATGGGTTCGCTTTTGCATCCGAGAGGAAGATGCTGGAGGCGATGGGATTTTCACATGCTATACTGCTCGAGCCGAGGGTGTCACTACGCTACGATATAAAAAGAGACCGGTTGCAGTTCGAGTATCGCCCCTTCTTCTCTATCGAGCCGGAGCTGAATGAAGACCTCTCATCGCTAAAATCGCAATTACTGACGCTGTTACGGGATAGTATAAGAAGAAGGATCCCGACGGATGAGAAGTTCGGTGTGTTATTTTCCGGTGGACTCGACTCCACACTCATAGCGCATCTGTGTAGAGGTGCGGATTTCTGCTGTTATACCGTAGCAGTAGAAGATCCGGGCATGAAGACCGCGGAAGACGTGGAGTTTGCAACACAGGTAGCCGCTGAGCTGGGATTTAAACTGCGAGTGAAGCATATAAGCGTCGCTGATATGGAGCGGTATCTCCGTATAGTTATACCCACGATCGAGGATACGGACGTGATGAAGGTGAGTGTGGCGTTGCCACTGTATGCGGCATGCGAACTCGCGGCTAAAGACGGTATAAAGACGGTACTGTATGGGCTTGGCACAGAGGAACTGTTCGCAGGTTACGAACGGCATAAACGCGTACCGCCAGAGTCCCTGAATCGTGAGTGCCTCTCCGGGCTCATGTGTGCGTACGAACGTGACCTGTATCGTGATGACACGATAGCCCGGTCATGCGGAGTGTCGTTACGTGCACCGTTTCTGTCTACCGGGCTTGTTGAGTTCGGATTGAGAATACCGGCTACTTTGAAGATCGCAAATAACGTAGAAAAATGGATTTTACGTGAGATAGCGCGCGAAGAAGGGCTGAACGAGGTGGCAGGCAGGAAGAAGCGCGCGATACAGTACGGTTCGAATACCATCAAAGCGATAGATAAGTTGACGAAGGAACGGGGCTACAGATATAAAAGAGAATATTTGAGACGTTTCTATCCTTCAAGGGCAATAAAACTTGGCTGTATCTTCAACGCCAGCATTGATAGTGTATTCACATTATGGCTGCTACAGAAAGCAAGCTATCAGGTTGATTGCTTGATTCAGGATGGTACACTGCCATGCACGTTTACAGCTGAAGCGTCTGGTTTACCTGTGATAACGCACAGTGACCTGACTGCCGCGTTGATAGAAGCGAAGACGCGGTACGGTATAGACGCCATTGCTACACCCGTTACGTGGGATGAAACGCACAAACACCGGATAGAAGGCATTGCGAAGGAAGCACGAATGGAGGTAATATCGCCATTGTGGCATATCAATTACGAGACAGAACTGCGTGTCAGTCTTATCCATGGTTTTGAAGCGATTTTATGCGCCGTCCGAAACGAGCACAGAAACTGGCTGGGCAAACGTATAACGGTCGATGATGTAGCGTGGCTGGTTGAGCATAGGGGGCAGTATCAAACCTTCGTGGTGAACGCGCCGGTATTTCAAAGCAGAATAGAGATAGAGAAGTGTGAGTGGGAGACACACGGGGAGGAGATAAGATTGGTTATTAAGGAAGCGGAACTATGCTCTGGCTCTTATTCGCTCTCCTGACCGCATTATTTGAATCGCTGAAGGATATATTCAGTAAGAAGAGTTTGAAGGGTACTGATGAGTTTGTGGTAGCATGGGCATTGCCCTGCTTTGCATTACCGTTCCTCATCCCCGCTTTAATCGTTACGGGCGTACCGCACCTGGGTAGTCGGTTCTGGCTGGCGCTGTTATCCGGTACTTCCCTGTATGCTGTTACACTGATACTCTACATGCGGGCAATAAAGATATCAGATCTCTCTATCACAGTGCCAATGCTCACATTCACACCGCTATTTATGCTTCTTACTTCTCCATTACTGGTGTGTGAATTCCCGGACTGGACCGGTATCATCGGGATTTTACTCATTGTTACCGGCTCGTATCTGCTGAATATCGGTGAGAAGGGGGTGCACGGGTACTTTGCACCGTTCAAAGCGCTTGTACGCGATGATGGTGCGAGGTTGATGCTCCTGGTTGCGTTCATATGGAGTATAACAGCGAATATAGACAAGATAGGTCTGCAGAATTCCTCGCCTCTGTTCTGGGTCATTGCGGTTGACACTGTTACTGCGATACTGCTATTGCCGCTGGGTATACTGAAACGGGAAGCGATATACACAAACATACGCGGGTTATTGAGTATAGGTCTCTTCGGTGGATTGACCGCCATCGCTCAGATGACCGCTATCTCTCTCACGCTCGTTGCATATGTGATCGCTGTGAAGCGAACGAGTGCAATAATCGGGGTACTATCTGGTCATCTGGTATTCAATGAGAGAGGGTTACGGGAACGCTTGAGTGGTGCCATCGTTATGGTGGCGGGTGTCCTATTCATCACGTTAAATTAGCTTTGCCGCTTCTTTTGCGAAATATGTAATGATGAGATCAGCACCCGCTCTTTTTATCGCGGTCAGACACTCTATTATCAGCTCGTTCTGCTTCAAATAGCCACTATTGGCTGCCAGTTTTATCATTGTGTATTCGCCACTGACGTTATAAGCTGCCAGCGGGACGTCATCGAATCGTGCACGTACCCGGGAGATTATGTCGAGGTAGAAGAGAGCGGGCTTTACCATCACGATATCCGCGCCCTCGTTTATATCAAGCTCCACTTCACGCATTGCCTCACGCGCATTGGCGAAATCCATCTGATAGCTGCTACGATCACCGAACTTATAAGCAGAATCTGCAGCCTCACGGAACGGTCCATATAATGCGGAATTATACTTTGCCGAATATGACATTATCGCGGTATCTGTAAAGCCGGAATCGTCAAGAGCGGTTCTTATCGCTCGTACCATACCGTCCATCATGCCCGAAGGGGCGACAATATCGACACCCGCATTCGCATAGCTTACCGCTATTTTGGCAAGCACTTCCAGCGTCGGATCGTTCAATACTTTACCGTCTCTTACCAGTCCACAGTGCCCATGCGTTGTATATTCGCAGAGACATAGATCGGCTATTATAACCACATCATCGCCTATCTCGTTCTTTATTTCTCTCACGGCTCGCTGGACCACTCCGTCATCGTTGTACGCCTCGCTACCGACTTCGTCCTTCCTCGACGGTATACCAAAGATTATGACGGTTTTTATACCAAGCGAACGCGCTTCCATGACTTCCTGTACCGATTGCTCTATCGAATGCCGGTACTGTCCGGGCATCGATTCTATCGGTTTGCTGCCGTGCGCTATATTCTCATCGATGAAGAGTGGTAAAATCAGATCTTCTTTACTCACCCGTGTCTCTTTTATCAATTTCAAGCTCCGCAATCGTCTCAATCTCAGCTCCGGAAACATCCCTCTTATACCATGTTAAACCATTTGAACTATTATGCTTTATTTAAATTTTAAAAAGGGGAAATATCAAAAAAAAACTTTGACATTACTGTTTTTGAGGGTGTGAAAATGCATCCATACTATAACATTATCGTACCTCTTTATGTTCTTACCGCAGGCACATACCTGGCGGCTCTAACCACCACCTCTTCACCCGTCTCACGTGTGCGGACTCTGACCTCCCGCATGCCAGCGCGATATGCAGCATGAGCAAGCTCTTTCAGCTCGTCATAACTGAATATATTCGATTCTGTCAGTCCACTCTGAGGTGGTACGCGTTCGATCCTGCCCTGCTGGATGATGTAAGGGCAATCCGCAGCACCGATATCGCAGAGCTCCTCCGCTATCTCTGTCACTTCCGCAGCACCAACAAGATCCCGGAATACTGTCGTCACCAGTTCGAGTTCAACATCAGCATGCAGACATACCTCAAGGGTCTTACGCACGCGTTCTCCTACATCGCCCACTTTCGTCAGCCGTTCATAAAGATCACCATTCAGTGGTGCTTTGATATCCATGAATACCTTGTCAAGCTCAGCATGAAGTGATTCAATCTTCTCCGGATAATAGCCGTTAGTCTGTACACCGACCTTGAGTCCCCGTCCACGTGCGTATTTAGCAATCGCATCTACCACCTGCGGCTGCATGAACGGCTCTCCGCCCGATATCACCACGGCATCGATGAAATCCTCGTTAGCACGTATCGCATCCTCTATCACGTCCATATCTTCATAATTATCATCGTCCAGCAGGTTGTAATTCTGACAGTAGATACAGCGGAACGGACAGCGTCTCAGAAATATCACCATCGCCGCTTTGCCACGCCAATCTATTGTGGAGAAATGTATAATACCGCCAAGATTCGCTTTCAGGTTCTTCATATTTCACATTATTTTATTCTAATATCAGAAGTTTTCTCCGACGTGTTCCAGTGCTCTCGCTATCAGTTCCGCGCATTTATCAAGGTCGTTCAGGCTCAGTAGCTCAACGGGCGAGTGGATGTAGCGTGTGGGTACACCAATCACACCGGTGGGTATACCGCTTCTCGTGAGATGGATCGCCGTGGCATCGGTCGTACCACCTTCAGAAACGCTCAACTGATACGGGATATCATACATGGACGCGGTACTCTTCAACCATCGTAGCACCGGGGGCGGTGTTATTAGCCCACGTCCTGCAGCATCTGTGATTGTTATCACCGGTCCCTTATCCAGCTCCACCGTTGTATCCTTCTTCTCTATCCCGGGATGCCCGCCCGCTATATCCGTATCGATAGCAAGAGCAACATCGGGCTTGAGCTCAAATGCCGATGTCCGCGCTCCCTTCAAGCCCACCTCCTCCTGCACCGTACCCACAGCATATACTTCGAACTCCGTATTCACCCGCCGTAACGATTCTATCATCACCGCAACACCAGAACGATTATCAAATGCTTTGCACACAACACGATCATTCACAAGTGATACGAAATGACTATCAATCGTGATGGGTGTACCGATTGCGATGCCCAGCTTTGAGACATCTTCATCGTTTCGTGCACCAACATCTATGAACATATCCTCGATCTTGACCATCTTCTCCCGCTCCTCCTTCTTCATCCTGTGCGGTGGTTTCGAGCCTATAACGCCTATCACAGGCTTACCCCCTTCTGGATGCAGTACCACGCGCTGATTGAGCAACGTCTGATCAAACCATCCACCTATCGGCGTGAAACGCAAGAAACCTTCAGGTTCTATGTACTTCACCATCAGTCCTATCTCATCAATGTGCGCAGCTATCATAACCGAAGGGCTCTTACCGCTTCTCTTCGCTATCAGGTTACCCATCCGATCGGTCCTTATCTCATCTACATAGCCTCTCAATTCATCCTCAACTATCGCTCTTACCGCGCCCTCATAGCCCGAAATCCCGTGTGCTTCCGCCAATCTTGCCAGTAAGTCTTTTATCCCGCTCATCTTCCCCCTCTTATTAATATTTATAAGATGGCGCTAAAATAAAGAAAGAGAGTATGAAAATCTCACTGCCGGATGGTGAAGCAGAAGCTAAGCCCCCGAATAGCATGATGGGCATAGCTGTAGCAATGCGATATAGCATAATAGAGGAGGGTAGAGCGAGGTATGAGAATGTGGGCTCTGAGCATAGGACCGGGCAGTATCATCGACCGAGTCTCTACCTTCCTGCACGAGTTCTCAGATGTGTTCCGGCAGGCGCCACTATCGCTCCTGTTCTGTACGTTTACAGGACTATTCGCGGGCACTGAACTGAGTTTCATGCGGGATCTCTTACAACTGCTACCCGAACTTATGATACTCATACCTCCCGCTATTGATATGCGTGGTAATGTCTATAGCGCCCTCGTGTCCCGGTTGGGCACTTCCATGCATCTCGGTCTCTTCTCGCACAGCCTGAGAAGGGGCAGCGTATTGTATCAAAATGCATATGCCTCTCTTCTACTCACCTTCGCGCTCTCGGTCATCCTCGGTATTCTCGCCCGACTGGTTGCAATATCTTTTGGCATGACCATGATCTCTATTTCTGGCTTCATCTTCATCTCCGTTATCGGTGGTATCATCTCCGGTTTGATACTGCTTGGTATTTCCATCATCGTCTCCATCATCGGCTATCATCGAAACTGGGACCTGGATAATATATCATCACCGATAGTCACTTCTGCTGGCGATCTGATCACCATTCCTTCTTTGTTCTTAGCCACTGTAGTTCTATTACGGCTCAATTCGCTTCACCAGTCTATTTTATCGCCTGTAAACGTAATATCGTTCCTATTTGTCATTATGACAGTCCTTGGTCTCCGAAGAGCCCTTAATTCAGACGATGAGACCATAGAGCGAATAATAAAAGAGAGCGTACCCATGCTCATTGTCTGTGGTATTCTCGGTATCCTGGCAGGGTTCATGCTGGATACGCAACTGGAAAGTCTGATCGCCATCCCTGCGCTACTTGTCACCATCCCCCCGTTTCTGGGCGCGAATAACGCCCTGGGCGGTATACTGAGCGCACGTCTTTCATCCATGCTGCACATTGGTACGCTGGATCCGGAGCCGTTTCCGTCAAAAGTGGTCTTCATGAATTTTACCGTTGTCTATATCTTTGCTCTGTTCTTATTCTCACTGGTTGGTGTATCTGCGAGCTTAATCACCGGTGCAAGCTATGCATGGATGCCAAAGCTGATCTTAATCGCTCTATTCGGCGGGTTCCTCTGCACCACATTCCTCAATTTCGCATCTTACTACATCGCCATACTGGCTTTTAAATTTGGGCTGGATCCTGATAACCATACAATACCGCTTATAACGAGTCTTACGGATGTGGTGGGTGTGTTATGCCTCATATTAGCTATGTTCCTGATCCTTTGATACTTTGATACTTCACATGCAGTATATACCCGGCGGTAATGTAGAATTGAAAAATAAAGAGGGATACAAAAATGACTACATGAAAAACACCACCAATATAGGCGGTAAAGCATATCATATAGAAGAAAGCGGAGGTGACGGATGGAGGGAAGTGGCTGATGAGCATACCAAGGCCAGGCATAGAATACAACAATACTATGCTAATCCAGAGTGAGTTAGGTGTGATAAAACGATTCATCAGTCCAGGAAGTATGGTCAATTATTATGGACTTGCACCAAATGTGGAGCAATCCGGGGACTATATGAAATATGGCACATATACAAGCATAGCAAAGGATTCCTGCGCTGGGCATTCATACAGCAGCAGTGCATTCTTACACACCAAATTGGTTCCAGAGGATATACCATGAGCAAAAAAGCGAGGCGCAGAGAAAAAGTGGCAATCGTCGCAACAGCCCTGCATAAGGCAGAGTCAGTCTACTGGACGCTAATGAAGAGGGCAAAGGCAATAAGAGCCTCGTCGTTTTCATGACACCTTAAAAGATCGCCAGAATGAGTGAGGACCACCTTCCAAACGACACGTGTGGCTCCACCACACGACCTCGCAAGCCATGTAGGGGCTTAACCACGCGCCGATAAAGGTGCGAAGAGATGAATGCCGATATGAAAGGTTCACGGAAAGGATGCGTATGCATAAATTCTGAGGGTGTGAGGGAAAAAAATAAAATGGTGAGTTAATAAAATCAGGATGTGTACAGATAAAATAGGCAGGGTGTTCTTCAGATATGAAAAGGCAATTTATAGCGGTAATGCTGATGGCTGTTTTGATAATGCTATTGTGTTTAGCATTTACGATAGCAGTAGCAAGTGGTGAAGTAACTGAACTGAACGTGCGGGAAGAGGTGGTACAGGGTGAAGACCTGACGATATCAGGGAAGGCAACGCCTGGCGAAACCGTGTCTATAAGTTCGTCATTTGAGTTAAAACTGCCGGTATCGAGCGATGGGCGATACAAAACAGAGTTTAGAGGTATCGAATTCCCGGAGGGTGAGAAGGAGCTAACGATTCGTGCCGGGTATATAAAAGATATGAAGATCGAGATATCGGGTATAGAGGTTATCTGCGATGAGAATCACACAAGCGTTGTCAAAAAGATAATGGGGGTACCGGTAACGTTGAAGGAAGGATCACCAATAATAAAGAATGGTATTGCCATCTTATCACTATCGACAAAATCGCAACCTCTGCTGGATGTGGTTCTGAAAGGCAAACAGGATATCATAATATCAGGTAACGCTGCAGATAATGAGCCATTTGTGGATACCAGGGTTACAGTGGCATTGAAAGTCATTGCGAAATCCGATAGCGGAGTATTTCAGAAGAAGATAAGTACGGCGGGTGTACCACCCGGTGAATTCTTTATAACTGCCGGAAGTATAACAAAGACCATCAGGATTGTTGAAGAGATAACACCGACACCGACACCGACGCCAACCCCAACCCCAACTCCGACGCCAACTCCCACTCCGACGCCAACTCCAACATCGACGCCGACGCCAATATCCACATCAACGCCT
>JAODGH010000013.1:12478-23465 GCA_025464325.1 Methanosarcinales archaeon
AACGCCTACACCGGTACCGACGCCAACGCCAACACCAACGCCGACCTCAGCACCGGTTATAACACCATCACCACAAACACCACCCGGCTTTATTATCTCATCTTCCGGCTTCGGCTATGCACTCATGGGGCTTCTCGTTGTCGCATATGCACTATGGCGGCGTAAAGTGCAATAATGTCGATCAGTAACAGCCTCTTTATATCAGATACGACCGAGATCGAATCTCATACCGTCACGTGCTGCTATTACTTCCACACCCGTAGCTTTACTTATCTGCTGCGCGATCTCCCAGGGCTTATTCCTCAGCATTGTCATACCGAAATGTGTGAGAATCGCTACTTTCGGGCGTCTGATCTCTATTATCCGCTTCGCATCATCCACACATAGATGCTCTACCCCCTCCCTTCGCTTGTACATCGCCACGTTCATCACGAGTACTTCACCATCATAATAATTTTCCAGACCCGGGAAATAGAGTGTATCGGCAATATAAGAGACCCGGGTCCTGTCATCGCCCTGCACTTTTATGTTCAGTCCATAGGTTTCAACGCCGTGTACATGCCGCTTCGGGGTGCTCAGTTCCAGATTGCCTATGGTGTATCTGCCACCCTCCCGCATCACCTCGATCCGTTCCAGAAGCTTTTTGTAATAGTCCAGCACGACCGCATCACCGCCGTCTGTTATCGCATCCCGTGGACATAAGAGCACCCCTTTTGGCTTGAAACCTCCTTCGGTCATCGCTTCTATCATCACGTTCACATCGTTTGAATGATCTAAATGTTTATGGCTCAGTACGATGCCATTCAACCTGGCGGGATTGAGTCTCGGTTTTGCCGTTGCGAACCGGACAAGAGTCCCGGGTCCAGGGTCTATAAGGATGTTCGTACCCTTCAAACTGAGGAATATACCGGCGGAAGACCGAAACTGGGTTATCATAACGAATCTTGCACCCGCGGTACCAAGAAATCTTATCTCATCCTTTGATAGCATGTCCTTTTTTGTTCCGTTCCTCGTGAGCGTATGCGCGGTTAACCCGCTAAATTAGCGTCTAACAGGCGGATAGCATTGTGTACGCAGTATTTAGCGCATTCACCGCAATATCTGCAGATTATAGGTTTATTCTTGCTTTTATTCCATGATATGGCGCCGAGAATGCATGACTGAACGCAAAAACCACAGCCGATACATTTGCTCTCGTCCAGTACCACGCCACCACCTTCTTTCCGTACCTTCAACGCATCAGAAGGACAGACCTTAGCACATGGCGGGTTCTCACATGCACGACATACAACGATAACAAAGCCCCGCTCTATTCCACCCGCCGACCGTACCCGTATAGCTGAATCCACAAGACTACCTTTACCCAGACGCCTTGAACAGGCGAACATACATTCCATGCAGCCTATGCATTTGTTCACATCAATAGGGACAAGTCTCTTCGCCATCGCTCTATAAATAAGAAACCGGGTATATAATTAAACTTTGCATGCGCGGTTGTCATCTCTTGCTACCTCTGGCACATACAGGGTTAAACAATCATCTCATTCTCGCGACTACAGTGATGAATACAGGACCCCTTATATCTATACGGTTCTTATGTGCGGTGATATAGCGCATCGCGATATCATCAATCTTAATGTTTATGTCGGAACCGCTTCGCACTATCCTCACTCTTACGGTGTGCTCAGCCTCGTCCGTTCCTTCCCGTACCCAGTTCTCTATCTCATAAGCAGCCAGTGCCGCGAATGCATCCAGAAATCGTATATTCGTTGGTATGCCCGATTCCAGAACCTCCGTCCATCGCCTGGTTCGTGGTATCGCCATTATAGAACCCTCATAGGCTACGACCTCGTTCAAATATGCAGGACCACACAGCCGTGTATCAGCCTCCGGCTCCATGACCCACACTTCTATCTCTCTATCGAATAACGAGCCGCGGTAAGCAAGGAACTCACATGGCGATCGTTCATCACCTCTCTCTTCACATACTCGAACGATCGCATCTGCTATCTCATTACCAGTGGTTGTGTGGGGCGTGTGCTCCAGAGATACCATGCCCGCCAGTTCCATATCACTCAGCTCCCATGAACCAAAGAACTGAGGGAACGTCAGTGCCCGGACATCATCGGCATTATTCAGTATCATCGCTAACCGTTCCACGCCCAATCCGAGATTCAACACAGGGTATGGAATATCATACTGCGCCAGTGCGGTGGGGGAATATATGCCAAACGTGGCTACTTCTACCCAGCCTATCCGGGAATGATGGCTGAATACCTCTATCTGCGTACCCGGCATGTAATACTTGGAACGTTTCTCGTCCTCACGGAACTTTATTCGCTCGAATCCGAACTGAGATAAAAGCCCGGTGGCTATCTCTTTGCCATCATCTATACTCACTTCCTCGTTACAGTATATACATGATGCAGAATGGTAATTCCTGAGCCGTATTTCACCCTCGCGCTGCTCGCGTCTGAAACATATATCAACCGAGAATAGCTTTATCGGGAACTTCCTCTTGTCCCATAGCGAAGCAAGTGTCAGGAACCACCCGGAAGTCATATGTGACCTGAGCGTACTTCTGGACGGTTCGGGTGTCAGGTTCTTCAGTTCGGGTAACACGGTATCAAGCACTTTCGTCACCTCCATATCGGTCACTCCTATACTGGCTGCTATCTCATACACCAGATCATCGCCATCGATCTCCCCCTTCTTGTATCGGTGTAGGGTCTCCTGAAGCGATTCTATCTCTGCACGACTGAATTCCCGGTTGAATAGGGAGTTGATCTGCTTCACCCTCGCATCTGAGATACCTATATCGGGTCGAGGCAACCCTGCGAGATAATAACAACGATCGAGAACTGCCAGTGCTTCTTTTCCAAATTGCTTCTTCACCTCCCCCTCGTCTATTATGACAGGGTTCATCATCTCCTGGAACCCCAGCCTCATATACGCCTCTCTCAATCTCTGGATAGTATCAAATACCGGATGTGGTTTACCGAAACAGAGGCGAGATCGTGGATAAGACTCATTTATGGCTCGTTTCGCCGCGTATTTCCTGCCTTCGAGCCACGCAGCTTCAAAATCCCGACTCGCAGCTTCTCTTATCTCTTCCGGGTCGAATCTCATTTTTTTGCTTTATTTTGTTACAATCAATCAATTAATCCATTCAGCGTTTTAGAAACTCCTTCACCAGCTTTATCGCGCACAGATCACCACAGATAGAGCACGCCTCGCTCTCTGAGGGTCTATTAGACCTTATCCTGCCTGCTTCCCGGGGTTCAATCGCAAGTTCAAACTGACGTTTCCAGTCAAGATTCCTGCGTGCGTACGCCATCTCAATGTCTTGCTGTCTCGCACGTTCGCGCTGACCCGCCTTCACCATATCCGCGATATGTGCCGCTATCTTCGTTACCACGGTACCATCAATTATATGATCCAGCGATGGTAAAGCTAAATGTTCAGACGGAGAGACCATACACAGGAAATCGGCGCCATACATGCACGCAACTGCGCCACCTATCGCACTCACTATATGGTCATAGCCAGGTGCGATATCGGTCACGAGCGGTCCGAGCAGATAAAGCGGTGCAAAATCGGTTATATGCTTTATCGCCTTCACTGATGTCTCTATTTCGTCAAGCGGTACATGCCCTGGTCCCTCCACAATCACCTGAACACCCTTCTCGCGTGCAAGCGTAACGAGCTCACCGAGTATTATATTCTCCATGAATTTCGCACGGTCCGATGCATCCGCAATACAACCCGGACGCATACCGTCTCCAAGGCTCAGCGTCAATTCATATTCCTTCGCTATCTCCAGCAGATAGTCATATTCCTTGTAGAACGGATTCTCAAGTTCGTTGTGTATCATCCACGCAACCAGGAATGCTCCACCACGACTAACCACGTTCAGGATGCGGTTACTCCGTCGCAGTCGCTCCAGTGTGTTCAGGTTCACACCGGCATGGATGGTGACGAAATCGATACCATCTTCCGCATGCCTCCGAACCGCATTGAACATGTCGTCCGAGCTCATATCCACCACCGCCCGCTCACTCAGTGCAGCCTGGTATATCGGTACCGTACCGACAGGTACATTCACCTCCTTCAGAATCCGTCTGCGGACTTCATCAAGATCACCTCCTGTCGAGAGGTCCATCACCGTATCGGCTCCGTATTTCACTGCCGCTCGCGCCTTAGCCACTTCCTCGTCTATATTAACGTAGTCCTTGGATGTTCCCACATTCACATTCACCTTGGTGCTCATGCACTCGCCTATTGCCTTCGGTACGATATCGCCCTCGCGTCTGGCATTATGGGGTATCACCACCCTGCCTGACTCAATAAGCCGCTTTAACTTCTCTACACTGACACCTTCTGCCGGTGCAACCCGCTTTAACTTTATATCCTCAGCAGTTATCATCTCCGTTTTCCAGCGCTTAACACAACACTTAATTACTAATATCCTTCAGGTAAATATTTTAGAAGTTTATTCCTCTTTTAACTATCAATCAAAATAGATATGCACGAGCGTTATTCATACTTATGCCTCTATCCGTTCCTGCCCGCGGCATCTGAATATGTAAAAGAATCGGGGCTCACTATCGATCATATGATCAGCTCCGCTTCCGCCAGGATCCGAGCCAAGGAGCGGGTGATAGAAGCCATAAGGACCGGATGTGTCCAGAGACCCTTTATAGCAGATGATATGCAGGCGCAGATGGAACTGCTATCCTATCCTTTTGCCCGTATTCTCGTATCGTGTATAAATGACCCCTACCTCGTACGCAGATATGCACTTGCGGAAGCCAAAGGCGCATACAGGCGTATAATCGAAGACCTGAATACAGGCACGGGCATGGACACCATTCATAAACTGGCGGGGGACCTCGGTATTCACGCCGATATATCTACAGATCATGTCCTCGTACCATTCACCGATTATCTGCAATTAGCAGTCAATCTCCGAGACAAGAGATGGAAACTGGTGAACCGCAGCCTCGTTCGGGGCAAAGTGAAGCTCAATGTGAACGAATTTGTACGACTTCTCCAGGAAGCCATTTATGGACGTGTAATAAAGGGATTGCCTCTGGACGTGCCCGAGGAGATATGCAATTCGTTGAGAGCGCATATAGAACAGATAAAGGAGGAACTGGCTCGTGGACGTCCTAAACGGGACGAGTTCCGCGCACATTCGGGTGCCGATCCCGATTCGTTCCCCCCATGTATAAGAAACATCCTTCGCAATTTGAATGAGGGTGTGAACATACCGCATAGCGCTCGATTCGCAGTTACTGCCTTTCTTTTGAATGCCGGGCTGTCTGTAGAGGAAGTGATAGAGCTATACCGGAACTCGCCCGACTTCAACGAGACCATGACGCGCTATCAGGTGGAGCATATCGCAGGTGTCCGGAGTGGCACACGCTATACCGCGCCTTCTTGCGCTACAATGCGTACCTACGGCAATTGCGTGGGTAAAGACGAACTCTGTGATAGAATCGCCCATCCGCTGAGTTATTACAGGTTAAAACTTAAGCGCAGGGCTAAAAAGCCAGATTCATAACCGCAATGGACCGGCATCCTCAAAACCCTCACGCCTGCCCGTGCCCGCATCTCGTGTCAACTCCTGCGGCTTGAATAACAGCTTTATCACATTTCGCGCATGCTCTCTCGCTCGTCGCTCCGCGAGCCATGCCAGCTCCTTATCGTCATTCGCTTCATCCTCGTGCACGAATACTTCTATTATATGTGTGGATGTGAGAAGTTGCGCGGCAATTATGCCAAGAGAGGCTTCATGTGCGCATTGTTTGTCTATTTCGGCGGGTCCGGGCATGGCAAATGCCATTACGATATCACAGTTCCGCTCTTCTATCAGCTTCTTCGCTGCCACTGGTAGATCCTTCATGCCGGGCACCGTATATCGCTCTATCTTCACAGAAGCAGCCTGTTTCAGCTCTTCTATCGCCACAGCAGCCATATCATAACGTGCAAATGTCGTGTCTGCGATACCAACCGTCTTCATCACTTTTCTTATCATATTAATAGAGGAGGAAAAAAATAGAAAAGCTTTTATTCACGCCACTTTCTAAGGTGAGATAGGCATGAAATGGAGGGGATAGACCCGAATCGGGTGGATGAGATAATAGATAGATACAGGGGTGAGCGGGGTATACTCATTCAGTTGCTTCTTGACATCCAGGCAGAGTTCAACTGGATACCCAGGGAGGCGATTATGCGAATAAGTGAGCGATTGCACATTCCGAAGAGTCACATATACCGCATAGCTACCTTTTATAAGACTCTGAGTCTCAACCCTGTTGGACGACACCTGATACAGGTATGCCTGGGCACTGCGTGTCAGGTACGCGGGGGACCGAAGATCATGGACCGCATAAAGGAGAGTCTTGGAATAAATGAGGGCGAGACAACACCTGATATGCGGTTCACGCTCAGACGTGTGAATTGCCTGGGTTGTTGTGCTATGGGTCCGGTTGTTGTGATAGATGGTATCTACCATGGCAAGGTAACGCCATCAGAGGTGAAAGGTATCCTGGAGTGTTATAAATAAGAGGAAATGGCACGAATCAGAAGTAAAAAGGATTTGTTAAAGTTACAGGAGTCCATATTAGCGGAACGTCGTGTCGATAAGCCGCTCATAACTTTATGTTCCGGTACGGCATGTTGTGCTACCGGCAGTGATGCCGTTGCTGAAGCGATAAAGGCGGAACTGAAGAAGCAAAATCTGGATGTGGTATTCAGAAGAACCGGCTGTCATGGGTTCTGTGAACGGGGACCGATACTGACCATATACCCACAGGGTATATGCTATCTGAATGTAAAACCCGAAGATATACCGGAAATAATAAATAGAACTGTGAAGAGTAACGAAATCATCGATCGGCTGCTTTATACCGACCCAAATACCGGCAAGCGGATAGCAAAAGAGAGTGAAATTCCGTTCTATAAATATCAGACCCGGCTTGTATTGGGCGATAATGTACGGATCGATCCCCGGAATATAGATGATTACATCGCGATAGGGGGATACCAGGCATTGGCGAAGGCACTGGAGGATATGACGCCTGAGCAGGTACTTGAGGAAGTTAAGAAAGCGAATCTGCGTGGTCGCGGCGGTGGGGGTTTCCCGGCTGGACGCAAGTGGGAGGCGACGCGAAATGCCCCCGGTGAGCCAAAATATGTGGTTGTTAACTGCGATGAAGGCGATCCCGGTGCATATATGGATCGGTCGCTCATGGAGGGAAACCCACACAGGGTTCTTGAGGGCTTGATCATCGGTGCATACGCCATAGGTGCACACCATGGCTTCGTTTATGTACGGCAGGAGTATCCTCTGGCTGTTAAGAATCTGACAATTGCTCTTGATCAGGCACGTGAATATGGGTTTCTCGGTGAGGATATACTTGGTTCCGGATTTCAGTTTGATGTATGCATCCATAGAGGCGCAGGTGCTTTTGTATCCGGTGAATCCAGCGCACTTATGACCGCGATAGAGGGTAAAGTGGGAGAGCCAAGACCAAAGTATATTCATACCTCTGAGAGTGGGATATGGGAGAAGCCAAGTGATTTGAACAACGTGGAGACCTGGGCAAACGTGCCGTTGATAATACAGAGAGGCGCTGACTGGTTCAGATCAATCGGTACAGAGCATAGCAAAGGCACGAAAATATTCTCGCTCGTTGGTGCAGTAAATAATACTGGACTGGTCGAAGTACCCATGGGCACAACACTGCGGGACATAATATACAAGATAGGTGGCGGTATACGTGATGGCAAGAAGTTCAAAGCTGTTCAGACGGGCGGACCTTCGGGCGGTGTAATCCCGGCTCAGTATCTCGATGCGCCAGTCGATTTCGATGAACTCACCATGCTGGGCTCGATGATGGGTTCAGGTGGTATGATAGTCATGGATGAGGATACCTGCATAGTGGACATAGCACGTTACTTCGTGGATTTCCTCTGTGACGAGTCTTGTGGTAAATGCGTACCCTGTCGCGAAGGTCTGAAACGGATGAGAGAGATACTGGACAGGATAGTCGCGGGTCGAGGCAGAGAGGGCGATATAGAACTGCTGAAAGAGATCGCACAGGTGATGAAGCGTGCATCGCTCTGCGCACTTGGCACGACGGCAGCGAATCCCACTCTGAGTACCATCCGCTATTTCCATGACGAGTATGAAGCACATATAAAGGAGATGAGATGTCCTGCACTGGTCTGTAAAGATCTCATCTCATACTACATACAGCCCGATAAGTGTATAGCATGCCTCTTGTGCCTGAAGAACTGCCCGTCCGGCGCTATAGAGGGTGGAAAGCGTAAGATACATGTGATAGATCAGACGAAATGCATAAAATGCGGTATCTGCTACGAAGTATGTCCACCAAAAGCACGCGCGGTAGTTAAGATATCGGGTAAACCGGTGCCACCACCTTTGCCAGAATCCGAGCGGGAGATAACGAAGCGTAAGAAATGAAACTGCTGAACTTGTAGCGCTATTAACACGGTAATGCTTTTTAACACTACCACGCAAAAACTGCTACCTATTTATGTTTGGATGACCGAAAGGGGAGATGGGGTAAGAGCGAAATGGTTAAGAAGGTTGTTATTGTGGGTGGCGGTATCGCCGGCATCTACGTCTTGAGAAGCCTGCTTGCGAAACGTGAAGAGATAGAAGAGGGGCTGGATCTGACATTAGTGAAGCGAGAACGAAGCGGCTGGGTATCTACCTGTGGGCTTCCATTTGCGTTACGTGGCTGGTACGATATAAAACGAACCGAAATAAACGAGCCGAAATTCTTCCTCGATCAGGGTGTTGATTTCCGGACAGAGACGGAGGTGACGGGACTGAACCTTGAGGACAGGACCGTAAAGATAGCTACGGGCGAGGAACTACCGTATGATTATCTCGTGATAGCAACAGGGCGAGAACCCTCTATACCAGAAGCTGTGGCGAAGGCGGGACTTAAAGGTATTTCCACATTCAACAACGAAGCTGATGCGCGGGAGATAGAAGCGGCGATGGCTGGTGCAACAAATGCGTTTGTTCGCGGACGTGGTATAATAGGACTGCAGGCGGCAGTGGCATTTGCAGCAAAAGGATTGAAGACCACCGTTCTTGGAGGACCACCGTCACTTTTACCCGCCAGTCTGGATCCCGATATGGGCGATATGGTGAAGAACTGGCTGGAAGAGAAGCACGGGATACAGTTCATACTCGCGCGTAAGGAGATAACCGCGGTACGAGGTGAAGGAGGGCGTGTAAAATCGGTGGTGATTGGCGACGGTGAAGAGATACCTGCTGATGTAGTTGTCATAGCAAAGGGTATGAGACCCAATGTTAGACTCGCGGTCGAGGCAGGTATTGAGATCGGCGATAGCGGTGGGATTGTCACTGATAACGCAATGCACGTGAAACGGGGCAGGAGTTACCTCCACGATGTCTTCTCCCTCGGTGACTGCACGGAGGTCATAGACGGTATCACGTATCGCCCGAGGTTGAGTCAGCTCGCATCCACAGTGGTGGTTCAGTCGAAGGTGGTTGCAGATAATATCATAAGCGATATAAAGGGTCAGCCATCGCTATACTCTATATCTGCCCCTTGTTTGAGTCCTACTGTAGCGGAGATAGGTGGCTTGCTCGTCGGATCGGTGGGTGTAACCAGTGAAGCAGCAGCTCGGGCTGGTATTAAAACACTCAGTGGCAAGGCAACGAAGCTGGTAAAAGCACGGTACTTCCCGGGTGCGAAGCCACTGACCATGAAATTACTCTTCGATGCATACTCTCATAAGTTGATAGGCGCACAGATGGTTGGCGAAGCCACGGTTGCGGAGCGAGTGAACGAGTTAGAAATAGCCATCCGTGCAGGAATGACCGCAGAGGAGCTAAGGAATACCGAACGTTGCTATGACCCCTCGCTATCGTTACTCGTAGATGTGACGATAGACGCAACAGAGAAGGCGATGGGTATGGCATCGGTATATTAAATTTAAAAGGAGAAA
The DNA here is from genome assembly GCA_025464325.1 of Methanosarcinales archaeon. Classification (GTDB taxonomy): domain Archaea; phylum Halobacteriota; class Syntropharchaeia; order Alkanophagales; family Methanospirareceae; genus G60ANME1. The sequence goes on from JAODGH010000013.1 coordinate 22,499, forward strand.
GGCACTATTTTAAGCCCTTCTCCTCCCCCTTCATACTCAGCGGTGTCTTCTTCGGATTATACCCACATAGCCTGCGATTGCAATTAATCCCAGACTGCAGAGCACCAGTGTTGAAAGTTCGGGCACCGGATAGCCGGGATCCGAAGGAGGACTCTCGATGTATGAATCGCTGCCTGTCCCACCGTAGTATATATTAACAGGGCTGCCGTCAATAGACAGTCGAACAGCGAGCCAGTCGCCGGTATTAAAGTCCTGCGTCGTTGATGGGTTATCCTCGCAGGTGATGTCCCACATATGTTTGTCCCCGGCATTCTGTAACTGCTCAGTATGAGCGGCAATAACTGTTATTTCTCCTGCACTGTTCAACCTGCAGATCTCAACGGTTAGATTGACCGTATTTTCTACAGCTCCGGTTCTTATATGCGCTTTCCATGCTTTTTCGCCAAATCCGAGCTCACATTCCGCGCCACGATCTGCGTAGAACCACGCAACCTGGCTACTATCAAGCCCAAAATAATCGTCACCAGTGGCTGTAGGTGAACCTTTATGCATCAGGTTGTCCTTCACGTGCGGCATACTGTCGTTCGCTTCTGGTGCACCTGAGGGTTTAGCATCCGGAGTGAGATACCATGCCTGCGCGTTTGTGCTCGCAAGCGTAGCATTGAAGAGGAACTTACCGCCCGCATTGATATCGTCTTCCGCGACAGTATATGTCACTTCTTTTAATTGAGTGCCGTCCGGGCTCTTAAACTCAAACTTCAATACTTCGCTGGCATTTACATCGACTCCTGCCGCAAGCACAATCTGGTAATAGTTTGAGCCTGAATCGTTTTCTGCAGTCCAGTGCTTACCTGTGTCATTATTTGTAACTGTTACAACAGGGGCATTGCAGGCGCTATCATCGGCGTTGAATACGTAACCGGAGATGACAAACGGTGTCATAACAGAGGGTTCCAATCCCGCCGAT
>JAODGH010000013.1:23583-41663 GCA_025464325.1 Methanosarcinales archaeon
ATTCACACGGTTAGACGAACTGGCCGGTATCAAGCCATTCCATGCGTAAAAGCACCCAGAAATCTCGCGCTAACCCTTTCAACACATATTCGTATGGTAGCCATCCATAGCCCCTGTCGCCCCAACTATCGCCCCACGAATTCCTGATTAGTAGTGCCCCCGTGGTCTCAACGTCGCTATCCGCGTTCTTAATTCGCTTGTTATCATCATACCCCGCGGCAACAACCGCATGCCCTCCAAGAAACTGTTCACCCGGAGAGGGATATGGGATCTCCCCATCCCTCGCTGCCTGACGAATCGAATCGTATACGCTAAACCCGAACATTGAGGGTATCCCACAGGCTAAATATGCCTTTATCTTCGATAGAAGCGTAGCACCATGAACACCCGGGGGATCGAGTCGAACGTATTTAATAGCCTGATAGTTCTGGGCGAACGCATAGCAAAACGCCGGTGGTTCCAGATCGAAATGATACGTTTCGGCGAGGGGGTCGGTGGGTTTGTTGTCCGTGTATGGCCAGTACTCCTCGGGAGGCACCCCAAAGAGCACCAAAGCTTTCATTGTTGTGCGCAGATATGCGCCCGTGTCTCCCGTAGTATGCATCAAGTTCCGCGTTGTCTTGTACAGGAATAGCCGGCTGGCGTCGATATGCTTCCCAAATGCTTTTCGCTCGTAGTATTCGACAATACCAACGGCAGCGTTCGCGGTACACGACCCGAGTTTCTTCTGATCTTCCACCGGCGGGAACCACATCCGCAGGTCTACCGAAGAATTCGGTGAAGAACCGCTCACGGTTATGCCTGTCTTTGCAAGTAATGGCTTTATCGCTTCATGCTCTTCTGTATAATCGCGGAAATCGGGATAATCTGGTAACCATCCAAAATAACCTATCCGTTTCTCCATTTTTCACCTCCAATTAATTATACCTGATAATTACTATTTAAAACTTTTGGTGGTGTTATTGTGATCCATAATTGGTTATATACTTCATTTGGCTCATTTATTATGAATAAATATGTAAGTTTAATAAATATGTAAGTTTATTACTGTTTTGATTTCACCCTTATCCGTAGGTCTAATTCTCGTGCATAGCCATCTAATCAAACTTTTCAACCTTATTCTTAGTGGTGGCTATGCTATCCCGGAGTGAGTTTTCGAAGTTTGTCATTGAGTTAAGCACCCGTTGTTGTGCAAGGCAGTATCAAAATACAGAACCTTCATCACCTTTTTGTGAATCGAGAACTTTAAATGAGTATTGCTTATGGATTTATTGATGCGGGAGTGCGTCCATGTGACAATGATACGACTGTGCTGCATTAAGGTCATTAGCATCACACTGATCATATTATTTGCGGCGTGCATACCAACCGGTGCCGCTGATGATATTACGGTAACACCACGATCAGTAAACGTATTCTTTGATTCTCCGGCGAAGGAGGAGTTCCACGCTGATCAAACAGTAACTGTAACCAACATTGGAGATAGCACGGTCCGTGTGGATATAGACACGCCCCCAAATTTCAAACCGATTGAGAGTTTTGAGCTCGAAGGAGGTGAATCGCGCCAGATCGAGATTATAGCACGTAAGGGCGTGGAGGAAGGTGTATATTACATAAATATAAATGCAGGGGAAGTCGTTAATACTGTAACGGTAAACGTAATACATTGTGCAAAGCTAACAGTATCACCATCAGAACTTGATTTTGGTGAGGTCTCATGCACTAAAACAGCATCAAGAGAGATACAATTAAGAGAGGAGTGCGGTTTTAAGAGCCTGACCGATGTGACAATAACACAGGTATCGGGCGATAACGACTGGGTAAAACCATCATTATCCCGTCATATCTCCGTCAATACTTCTGCCCGTACGATCACTTTCACACTTAACCCCGGTTGCGATTACAGCAGACGCGATAACAGCTACACGTGGCAATTCGCGATCCGTAGCGATAGCCGTTGCGTATCACCCGCTACGTTAACGATCCACGCACGTATCATAAGACCGGCAAAGCTCGGTCCGCTACCGCATGCGAAGAAAATTAAGATCAAGTTTGATAAACCAAAGGGCACTGTTCCAAACTACAAGCGCGACATACGAATCGATATTGAGAATCTGGGTGACGAACCAATGACCGTGAAAATCGACCATCCTGCATCGTTGGGAGGTGGCATTCAGGTCGATGCTCCTGACGAGCTAACCGTCCCGGGACGATCCACCAGGGAGCTAAAGCTGCATATCACGGTACCGTACGATACACCCGAAGGGATATATGAAGGTACCGTGCATCTGGATGCGGGCAAGAAGGCGGGAGAAGGAGATATAGATATAAGCGTGGAGATCTTATGGCCGGTTGATTTCACAATATCGTCCCCTTCTCGCTTTTTCTCGCATACTTCTCGCTCTATCGATTTCGGGTCATTACAGCTCAAAGAGCAGGGGTACGAGTATCGTGGGCTTAATCTTACACTGACCGAGTATTACCGTTATAAACCGGTCAGGAATCTGCGGTTCTTCGCTGATGGTGAATACGCCAACTGGCTGAAGGAGTGGCATGAATCCACAGTTATACCACCTGGAGAATCGATTAACGTTACTATTGAGATACAACCCGGTCTGGAAGCCGTACCTAAGAGTTATTCATGGCGTTATTACATCAGCGCTCGCGAGATAAGTGCCAAACAGCTGCAAATAAAGGCAAAGATCGTGCCCATGGACATCCCGAAGACGGTGGAATACCTCAAATCATTCAGAGATAGCCAGTTATGCCAGCGCTATCCCTCTTCTGATCGCATTATATCCAGCGGTACAGAACTGCTGCAGGGCTTAGAGCAAAGTGATATAAGCGAGGACGACTGGCGTAAAATACCCGTATTGATAAGAGCAACGCTATCATTGCTGTCTGCTCTTAACGACGGTATTTCACAGTGTGCCAACGGTAGTTATGACCTCTGTGTTGAGAATCTGGTAAGTGCTTCGGTCTCCACATCCATCGTCCGCTCGAATTCCGTTCTTGGTAACCACATCATATCAGCCTGTGCCAGTAATATTGCTACCAGCGCGAACACAACCGCACGCGAGGTACTGAGAGATGAGGCAAAGATGCTTGAGTTACGCGCATGGCAGTTGAAGAAAGCCGTAGCGCATGCCGCTGCATCGAATAGCATAAACGAGCTGAAAGAAGATGAGAATGTGCTCGAATCCGCACTCTCATATCAGCATGCAGCCACACTGTATGGACTGCTCGGTGAGCGGCATAAGAGCACGGAATGTCATTATGAGCAGTCAAAAATGCTGGATTGGCACGATAAGCTGGTGAGTGGTGCTACAGATCTGCGTATAAGGGCAGAGGGTATCATCGCGGATAGCAAGGAGCGAGACCTCTTCCGGTTCTGGAACAGTTATATGCTCATGAATCCCTATAACTATGATACTTTCGCCTCATCGTATGAAACAGCAGCGGCATACCTTGAGGAAGCAGCACAGAAATATCGACTGGCTGGTGAGCCACTACTCTACCACAATACCATCTCAGAACTGAACGAACTGCATGCAGAGAGGAGCCGCATACTATCGTTGTTCCTTCTATCCTGCGTGATCTATGCTATCCTGTTCTTATACGTGCTGATCCGCATAATAGATGGTACGGTGTCATATCTGAAGGACACATATGAACGAGAGATTGGTGATTTCATGGTCAGTGCCTGATGTTTTACAAAACTATTCTGCATTTCATTGCATATTAAGCAACGCTGCAAGCTTCAGACTTATTGCCGGTGTAGAAGAAGCCATGTAAAAGAATATATCATTGGCAAATCAAGTTAGAAGCTAAGTGGATAGAACAAAAATGAAGAATTGGTGTGGCTGGAACGGTAGATTGCTCGCAATTGACCTCTCAAACGGTACAATAAATTGTTATGAGCCCGATTTAGAGCTGTTTCGTAATTTCATCGGTGGTCGAGGGCTCGGCGCAAAGCTGGTATACGATAATGGACCTATAGATGCACTATCGCCGGATAACATACTGGTATTCGCAGCGGGACCGTTAACCGGTACACGTACTCCTGCTTCGGGCAGGATTTCGCTATCCACAAAATCGCCATTGACCGGCACCATATTTGATTCTAACTGCGGTGGCTTCCTGGGGTCTGAACTGAAGAAAGCGGGTTATGATGCCGTGGTCATTCGAGGTAAAGCGCCTGATCCCGTCTTTATCGAGATAGAGGATGAGCATGTGGACCTGAGATCGGCAGCCAGCCTGATCGGGAAGAACACAAAAGATACGACACGGGCGTTGAAACACAAAGGCAGGGTTGCATGCATCGGCAGGGCGGGTGAGAAGCAGGTACTAATCGCATCTGTAATCTCAGAAGGTGTTCATGCTTTTGGACGTGGCGGCACGGGCGCGGTAATGGGCTCAAAGAACCTCAAAGCGCTCGTTGTGCGGGGTACAGGCGAAGTGTCTGTATACGACCGTGCGGAATTTGATAAGCAAAGAAGCACAATCAACCGGCTTCTTATCGCATCTCCAACGATCAATAAAGGGCTATCGGTATTCGGCACTCCGTTCCTTATGAAGATAACGAGCTGGATGCGTGTACTCCCGGTCTCAAATTTCACTAAATCGGAGCCCGATTTCCCGATTGATCCGCTATTCGCGAGTGCGATCAACGAGCGCTACGAACCGGGCAGACGGGCGTGTTATTCGTGCCCGATAGCATGTAAGAGGGTTGCTAAGGACGGTACCGAGCTGCCCGAATACGAAACTCTTGCGCTGATGAGCACCAACATAGGCAATAGCAGCTATGAAACGGTGGTACAGGCGAACCAGCTATGTAACGATTACGGTCTTGATACGATCTCGGTAGCGGGAGTTATCGGCTGTTACGCGGATATAAGGGGTAAGGTTGTTACCGGTACCGAACTTTTGGAGCTCGTACGACAGATAGGTGATAAAGAAGGCACGGGTGCACTGCTGAGTATGGGTGTGAAACGCTATTCGAACTCCGCAGGCTGTCCAGAACGCGCGATGCATGTGAAAGGGTTACAATTACCCGCTTATGATCCGCGTGGGGTTAAGGGTCTGGGGTTCAGTTATGCAACATCCAATCGCGGTGGTTGCCACACACGGGCGTATCTCGTAGCTCCTGAGATATTGCGCAAGCCAAAAGCTATAGACCCGTACACGCTTGACGGTAAAGCTGGACATACCAAGATATTTCAGGACCGGTTCGCTGCTGTTGATTCCCTTATCGTCTGTAAATTCGCATTCTTCGGTGCTGGTGAGGAGGAATATGCGAACATATTGAGTGCAGTTACTGGTGTGGAGTATAGTTCGGAGGATCTTATGCGTGCCGGCGAGCGAATATGGAACCTGGAGCGGCTATACAACCTGAGGGAGGGCTTTACCCGTGCGGATGACACACTACCTGCACGATTCTTCAACGATGCGATCGATAATCGTGTGATAAGCCGGGAAGAGTTCCAGAAGACGCTTGATGAGTATTATCGCATGCGTGGCTGGGATGAGCAAGGAATACCAACAGAGCGGCTATTAAAGGAGCTGCAACTTCAAGATCTGTAATATTTATTTATCTGTCCGGTCTTCATCTGTATTGTAGAATGCTCTGGCGTGAGAAAGAGTTACTTGAACTTCTGAAAGGGGGTAAACTAAACACGACCGAAGTGGTGAAACGTTCGAGTATGAGTAAAGCAACAGCACTGAAGTACCTCGAGGGGCTTAAAGGCAGGGGACTGGTCACCTGTGAGATGGTGGGACCCACAAAGTTGTGGTCACTGGTGGGCGAAGAGAGCGATAACAATACAAAAGACGGGGATAACGCACGGGTTATGGATTATATACAGATAGATCGTAAGATCTTCGGGCTACTGGATGAATTTGAGAACGTAACAGGCAGGCAACTGGAGGTCACGATAGATCAAGACGGGATACATCTGCGGACACGCGAGAAACGATGTCAAAACGGATAGAGGCATATGAGCTTGTGCATCTGGTAGGCGGTGGTAGCAGGCGATACCAGGTCCTGCTGCAGCCCGGTTCTGATTTCTCGTTCACTCATGGTAAAATCGCTCATGATGACGTTATCGGACTGGAAGAGGGCGATACCGTAACTTCTTCGCTCGGCGAACGACTCATCGTGCTTCGTCCCACTATGAGCGAGTACATAGCGAAGATGAAGAAAGGCTCACAGATTGTGTATCCCAAGGATATCGCGGCGATACTCATGCTTGCGGACATCTTCCCGGGTGCCAGGGTACTGGAAGCGGGTACGGGCTCAGGGGCGCTAACAATAGCATTACTACGTGCCGTTGGCGATACTGGAGTGGTGATATCGTACGAAAGACGTCCGGAATTCCAGGCGATTGCGGAACAGAACATAGAACGCTTCTTCAGAGATGTGAAATGTGCCGGTGGTTCTGGCAAGCTCATATTGAAGACTGGTGATGTTTACGAGAGTGTGGAAGAGCGGGAAGTGGATCGGGTTATACTGGACCTCCCGGAGCCATGGCGAGCTCTTCGGTCCGTCGAGCAGGCACTGAGACCCGGCGGGATAATGCTGTGTTACAATCCCACAGTACTACAGATATACAAACTAACGAAGCGGATAGAACGGAAGTACGGGCATTGTTTACGTGTGACCGGTGTGTATGAAGTGGGTATGCGGGAATGGGAGATAAAAGGCAGGAGCATGCGACCGCAGCATAGAGCCATTGTTCATACGGGCTTTATCTTCGTAGCGCGGAAAATATATAATGGTGATGAACGATGAGGGTTTTGGTACTTGCGGATACGCACGTAAATGATGTGAGTGCGCTACCCGAACGCCTGTGTGAGGAGCTTAAGAACGTGGATTTGATCATTCATGCGGGTGATTACACCGGCAGAGGTCTGCTTGAGCAGTTACGAGCATACGGTGATTTCAAAGGTGTACATGGTAACATGGATCCGACAGCTATAAAGCAGGAACTGCCGGATAAGACAATTATAGAGGTAGAAGGTCTCAGGATTGGTATAACGCATCCCTCAGAGGGTGGCAGTCCTGTGGGATTATTACGCCGTGTGAGGGAAAAGTTCGGCGATGATACGCCGGATATGATAATCTACGGACACTCGCACGAGCCGCAGAATCTGGAGCACGATGAAATACGATATATCAATCCCGGCAGTGCAACGGGCGTTTTCCCCGCAAGATATTGTAGCTTTGGCATTATCGAGATAGATAAAGGCAGACTAAAAGCAGCAGAGATCGTGAAACTGTGATACTTCGGTTAGCTTCTCATTTCTTATGGGTGGTTCTATACGATAAAGCAGATAGGAAAGGCAAATATAGTAGAACCCAGAATATAGAATCATGAAGGTACTGGTGACCGGTGGTGCAGGTTTCATAGGCTCGCATGTGGTTGACAGACTGCTGGCATTGCATAACGAGGTGATGATACTTGACAACCTCAGTAGTGGCAATGAAGCCAATATAAAAACCCATATGAATGATGCGAACATCAGCTTCCACAGGGTTGACATTCTGCATGACGATATAGAAAGGTTATTCGGTGGTGTGGAGGAGGTATGGCATCTGGCGGCGAATCCAGAAGTGCGAATCGGGGCAGAAGATACGAGGGTTCATCTGGATCAGAACGTCATTGCCACGTATAATATACTGGAGGCAATGAGACGAAACGGCGTCAGGCGGATTATATTCACCTCTACCTCTACCGTTTATGGTGAAGCGACTGTGTTGCCCACGCCCGAATCCTACCCCACGATACCAATATCACTGTATGGTGCTTCAAAATTAGCCTGTGAAGCGTTGATCGCTTCTTACTGCCATACGTTTGATATGCATGCATGGATATACCGATTCGCGAACGTTATAGGACGGAGGTCCAGCCACGGCGTGATTTACGATTTTATCTGCAAGTTGAGGGCGAATCCGAACGAACTGAAGATCCTGGGTGACGGTAATCAGACGAAATCGTATATCTATATTGATGATTGCATAGAAGCTATGTTTGTAGGTTTGAACGATACAGACGATACCCCTGTCCACATATTTAACATAGGCACGGATGATACGGTGAGTGTGAGACGAATAGCGGAGATAGTGAGTTCTGAGATGCGAGTATCGCCACAATTACGATTCACGGGTGGAATCCGTGGCTGGAAGGGTGACGTACCACTGATGTTACTCGATGCAACGAAACTGCGCAAACTCGGCTGGGAACAGCGATACAACTCAGAGGCAGCGGTGAGAAAGGCTACACGTGATCTGCTTGCTATCGGACGTTGCTAAAACATCGATTAAAAACTAATTGCTTTATATGCATGAAAGAGCAAGAGGTTCGTACGTTATGAGGCGAAGATTAGTACGGCTGCTGATGCTGTTCCTCATCATCGCGGTTATTCCTCCGGTGGTATTGTCACCAGTTACGGCGAGAGCGGGTATCCCCGAAGAAGCCTGGAACAGAACCTTCACCGCGCATAATAGCATGGATGATGCGTATGCGATACAACAGACCAGCGATGGTGGTTATATCCTCGCAGGGTTTGCCAACTATAGTGCTGCGAGGATGGATGCCATGGTAGTGAAGACCGATTCTAACGGCAGACTGGAATGGAGAAAAACCTTCGGTGGTGCATCCCGCAATGGTGCGTATGCGATACAACAGACCAGCGATGGTGGTTATGTCTTCGCAGGGTCAGTGACAGCGTTCGGACACGGATTATCAGATGCGTGGCTGGTGAAATTAAACAAAGACGGTACTCAGGAGTGGTCAAAAACGTACGGTGAATCGGATTTTGACTGGGCAAATACGGTACAGCAGACCAGAGATGGTGGCTATATCCTCGCCGGTGCGACAATCTTGCATGGGGAAATGGAGGCATGGCTGGTGAAGACCGATCCTGAGGGGAATATGGTATGGAACCGCACATACGGTAGTGCAGGCTATAATGAAGCGATAACAGCATTGCAACCTGCTACAGATGGCGGTTATATCATCGCGGTATGGATTGAATACAGTACAATGAGAAGCGATGTGAGGTTGATAAAGACCGATTCTAAGGGAAATGTGGTATGGGCTCACACATATGGTGGCTCTGCCAATAATATAGTGCAGGCAGTGCAACCCACCAGAGATGGTGGTTATATCCTCGCCGGTGTAACAACCGCAAAAGGTGCAGGAGCATCGGATGCGTGGCTGATAAAGATCGATTCAAAAGGAAAGGTGATATGGGACCACACATATGGTGGCGCAGGTCGTGATGAAGCGTGGGATGTTATCGTTACGGATAAGGGCGATTATGTGATCGCGGGCATTACGGGCTCTTACGGTGCTGGAGTACCGAATGCATGGCTGGTGAAGGTGGATGGCAGTGGACGCGAATTCTGGAACATCACTTCTGGTGGCGCTCTCAATGATGGAGCACGGGCGCTGCAGCAGACGCCAGATGGGGGCTATATCCTCGCGGGATACACAAATTCATATACGAAGGATAAATCCGATTTCTGGCTGATAAAGGTGGCTATCACGGATATCGTCTTTGATACGGGCGCAGTGGGCACATATCCAAGCATTCCCGGCATACATAAAGGCGTTATTATACCCCGTCAGGATATGAATATCACCAAACTGTATACTTACTCGTGCCCCGGAACCGCGGGTCATACGGAATCTATAAAGCTCTTTGACGCGAACGATAAGCTCATAGCAACGGGTAAATGGCATGGATATCATAATAGTGACGACTGGCATAATCTGACACTGTATAATACGGAAGGAACACCCGGTATCAAGTTATTGAAAGGGCATCGGTATTCGTATATTATACATACGGGTTCTTATCCGCAGATAATACACGAGCAGGAGTTAAAGACCCTGGATGGCTCAACCATTCGCTGCACAGAGTTCAAGGATATAAATGGCAGGGTCTATAACGATTGGATACCCGCAATAAGGTTTTATGAATAATAGCGCTTATGAATGATAGTGTTACGATACAAATCTATTTTTAATACAACAATTAATATTTTTCAATTGAAATGTGGAAATTAACGGCGATTTTATGGGGTAGTGATATGCAACCGCTGAAAGAGGCGGCGGAAGGACTTGATATCGAGCTGGATATATGGCCAACGCATGATATGGGCGATGAAGCCAGACGAGAGGCGTGTATAAAGTCCTTTGAAGATACTGATGTTGTTCTGATACACCCAACGAATGAAGAATACTGGGACGATATCATTGCAGGATTGAGGAAAGATTTACCTACCATATCACTCGGGCATGATTCCACATTCTGGTGGCTTTCGAATCTCAGGGCGGAGATAATTGCCACGGTCAACCTCTACCACGTATATGGCGGCGTGAAGAACATGAGGAACATGCTCTTATACATCGGTAAAGAGGTTTTGGGAAAGGATTATGAGTACGAATACCCTGAGGAGATGGTCTGGCAGGGTATATACCATCCGGAGGCTGACAGGGTCTTTGATAATGTCAATGAGTATCTTGAGTGGTATGCTGAACATAAACGAGTGTGCAGACGAAACGGAGGGAGGACCGTGGGTATTCTCTTCTTTCGCACATACTGGGTGAATGGTGACCTTGAAGTTGTGAATGCACTCATACATGCTCTGGAAGATAGCGATTTTGATGTGATAGCCGTGTTCTCCTATGGCGCGGGTGATAAGGATCTTGGTGCGATCTCGAGTAAAGAGGTCATAGAATCGTTCTTTAAGGGCAGGATCGATGCTCTGATAAACCTCCAGTCGGTATTCAATGCGCGTAATAATCAGCTTGAGATATTGAAACAGCTGGATGTGCCGGTATTTCATCCTGTAATAGCGTACCATCAGACGGAAGAGGAATGGGTGGCGAATACAGCGGGACTGAGTAGCCTGGAAGTGGGCTGGAGCGTGGCGATGCCGGAGATGGAAGGGTTGATTGAGCCACTGCTCGTGGGCGTTTTGAAGCGAGAGGGCGGTATAGAGCGGCATGTGGCGGTGGACGATCGTGTGAAGAGGATTGTGGCGCGTGTGAAACGCTGGATAGACCTGAGGAATAAGCCGGTAAGCGAGCGAAAAGTGGCGTTCATATTGCATAATAACCCATGTGCATCGGTAGAATCCACAGTGGGCACTGCAGCGAACCTGGATGCGCTTGAGAGTGTCGCCCGAATACTGCGAGATATGCGTGCAGCGGGCTATTCGGTACGTGTACCCGAGAACGGTAAAGCGCTTATAGACGATATTATGCGCCGAAAGGCGATATCAGAGTTCAGATGGACGACGATAGATGAGATAGTGAATAAGGGTGGTGTACTTGCTCTCGTTAGCAAGGATGAATACGAGCGATGGTTTGCAACACTACCCCCGGCAGTCAGAGAGAAGACGTGTGCAGCATGGGGTGAGCCTCCCGGAGAGGCGATGAACGGTGTTCCTGCTGCAATGGTATATGAGGGTAAGATAGTGGTAACGGGCGTTCGATATGGTAATGCAGTGGTATGTGTCCAGCCGAAACGGGGTTGTGCAGGCTCGCGATGCGATGGCAGGGTATGCAAGATCCTGCATGATCCAGAAGTGCCACCACCTCATCAGTATCTCGCCACCTATCACTACCTGGACACGCATTTTGACGTGATCGTGCATGTGGGTACGCACGGTAATCTCGAGTTCTTACCCGGTAAGTCCGTAGCGCTATCCGGTGCTTGTTATCCTGATATCGCCATGGGTGATATACCGCATCTGTACATCTACAATTCAGATAACCCGCCGGAGGGGACTATTGCGAAACGCAGGAGTTATGCGACACTTATAGATCATTTACAGGCGGTCATGACCGAAAGTGGGTTATATGGAGATTTAAAGGAACTTGAAACTCAGATAGAGGAGTATAACCGTACGAAAGGCAGTGATAATGCACGATCACACGCGATTGAGCACATAATAATCGAGTTACTGCGTAGAACGAAGCTTGATGCGGAGATAAAACTCGATAGCATGCTGGAGGGTGGTTATTCAATTGAGCGTATAATAGAGGCTGCACATGAAGCTATTACACGCATATACAATACGCAGATACCCGCAGGTATGCATATATTCGGTGAGATACCGGAAGGCAACGACAGAGTGGAGTTTATTAACTCGATACTGAGGTATGACTCTGAACTGAGGAAAGTGATTCTGGCATTGATGGGGCGGGATATTTCGCCATCGGATGCCGGAAGTGCGCTGTTAGAAGAGGTGGACAGGTTGGGTAAGGAATACATAAGTGCGATTTTGAGTGCGGATGCTGCGGATCCGTATGAGGTCGCCAGACAGGTATTGAAAGATCGATTGCGATCACGTCCGAGACTCCAGCAGCTTCGTGATAAGATACTTGATCTATCAGCCCGTATAGCAGCTTCTGATGAGATCGGTAGTTTGTTACACGGGTTCGATGGTGGTTATATAGAACCCGGACCTTCTGGCTTGCTGACACGGGGCAAGACCGAGATATTACCGACCGGTAGGAATTTCTATTCGCTCGATCCGTTCAGGATACCATCACAGGCAGCATGGGAGATAGGCAAGAAATTAGCCGAGGGTGTGTTACGGAAATACGTAGAGGATAAAGGTAAACTGCCAGAGAATATCGCTATGTACTGGATGGCGTCGGATATCATGTGGGCAGACGGAGAGCAGATGGCACAGATACTGTATTTGATAGGTGTGGAGCCGATATGGCATAACGGCAGGGTAAAAGGCTACCGTGTGATACCACTTGAAGAGCTTGGTCGCCCACGGATAGATGTAACGTTACGGGTGAGTGGTATAATCCGTGATTGCTTCTACAACTGTATCGAGCTGGTGGATGAAGCGATAAGAACGGTGGCAGTGCTCGATGAGCCGGAGGATAAGAACTACCTGCGTAAACATCTACGCGATAACGGTGACTGTGCACGTATATTCGCAAGTAAGCCGGGCACATACGGTAATGGCGTCAATCTGGCGGTATATGCATCGGCATGGAAGAATGAAAAGGACCTTGCGGATGTGTTTCTGGAATGGAATGGGTATGCATATGGCAAGAAGTTCTTTGGTATTGATGCACACGATACACTGAAGACGCAACTTGAGACGGTTGAGTTGACGTTCAACAAGACCACAACGGACGAATACGACCTCTGTGGCTGCTGTTGCTATTTTGGGACTCATGGCGGGCTAACCGCAGCGGCACGGGCGCTATCTCATGGGGATGTCTGTGCGTATTATGGCGACACACGTGATAGGGATAGGATAGAGGTGAGAACCCTCGCGGACGAGATCAGGCGAGTGGTACGTAGCAAGATACTGAATCCCCGGTGGATAGAGGCTATGAAGCGGCATGGTTACAAGGGTGCTGGTGACATATCAGAGCGTATAGGGCGTGTTTATGGCTGGGAAGCGACTACAGGCGAGGTGGATGACTGGATATTTAATGATATAGCACGTACGTTCGTGCTGGACAGGGCTATGCGCGAGTTCTTTGAGCGAAACAACCCGTGGGCACTTGAGGAGATAGGACGGCGGCTGCTGGAAGCGTACGAACGCGGGCTCTGGAAGCCCGATGAGGACGTTATAGAAGGGTTGAGGAGTGCATATCTTGAGATGGAGGGGTGGATGGAGGAGAAGATGGGCGAAGTTAAAGGTGAGTTCCAGGGTGGTACAATCGATATAATAACGCCGCAGGAGGTCAATAAAGAGGAGAAACGGCAGTAGTTCCCTGGTGATTGTTTCGTGATATAAGATCGGAGAGGATTGTTACAGTGGGGGATGATAAGGCTAAGCTAATAGAGCTTTTAGTTGAGAGAAAGGCTTATCCGGTCTGTAGCAGGTCGGGTAAGATATTCTTCATGAGGTCAGGAAGCGATGAGGGTTTAGAAGCGCAGAAGGAGCGAATTATAGAAGGGCTGGGGTTGAAGACCGAAGAGGATTGCAAAACCGTAAGGGCGATTATAAAAGAGGAATTAGCAAGACGGAGGAAGACCAGACCCATAAGGGAATGGGTCAAAGAGGAGAGACCGAGGGAGATGCTGGTGAGGCATGGTCCGGAGACACTCACACCGGCGAAGTTGTTAGCTATTATATTGAGGACGGGTAGCGAGGGTGTGAGTGCGGAAGATTTAGCGAGGCGGATACTGAACCATTTTGGTAGTTTGAGGGCGATAGATTCTGCGTCTATCCATGACCTGGAGGCGATAGAGGGTATTGGAGTGGCGAAGGCTGCGCAGCTGAAGGCGGCGTTTGAGATAGGTAAGCGACTGATGCGTGAGGAAGCGGAGAAGAAGACGAAAATAAGAACGGCTAAGGATGTGGTTGATTACGTTCGTGATTACTATGCGCCTTACCTGCGGGACAGGGAGAAGGAGTTCGTCAATATTATTCTGTTAGATGGCAGGAACAAGGTGATTGATAATATAGAGCTGAGCAAAGGTAGCGTATCCGCGAGTGTGGTGGATGTGAAGGAGATAATAAAAGAGGCGACGAGGAATACGGCATCTGCTATTATCATGGTGCATAATCACCCGTCAGGCGAGCCTGAACCTTCTAATGAGGATATAGAGATTACGAGACGGGTGGTTGATGCCTGTAGTTTGGTGGGTATAAAAGTTTTAGACCATATCGTGATAGGTAAGAATAGGGATGATTATGTGAGTTTCATGGATCGGGGGTTGATAAAGGGGGTATAAAAATGATTAAAGAAGGAATGGTCATAGAAGGACCCTTCTGGCCAGAACCGGTGGAAGTAAAGAAAGTTGACGAATTTGGAGACCGTATTCATATCATAGGGGCAACCATTTACTCCAATACACACATAGACCAGTTGATTTCACGGGCGGAGCTGAAAAAGCTAAAAACAAGGGAGTTTGTCCTGGATTTCTCTGCACCGGGCAGCGAGACGTTCTTATCTCTCGAAGCAGAGCGTTACAAATTTGCGTCCCTATTTGACCCTCTTCTGGCAATGAACACATCAAAGATAGACCCTCTACCATTCCAGATAGAAGCGGTTTATGGTTATGTCCTAAAACTTCCCAGAATAAGATTCCTCATCGCTGATGACCCCGGTGCAGGCAAGACCATCATGGCTGGGCTGATTATCAAAGAATTGAAATTGCGTGGTATTGTAAATCGGATTCTGATAGTTGTACCCGGGCACCTCAAAGACCAGTGGAGGCGGGAATTAAAGGAGAAGTTCCAGGAGCATTTTACGGTGATTGACCGAGGTTTACTGGATGCCCATTATGCCGAGAATGTATGGCGAAGAGAGAACCAGGTCATTACATCCATTGACTTTGCGAAAAGGGAGGAGATTTTACCTTCTCTCAGTAATGTCAATTGGGACCTGGTGATAGTGGATGAAGCGCACAAGATGGCAGCTTACCGGTATGGGGATAAGTTATCAAAGACTGCGAGATACAAATTAGGTGAGGTACTCTCAGGGACTACTGACCATCTGCTCTTTCTCACTGCAACACCGCACAAGGGCGACCCTGAAAACTTCAGATTATTTCTTGACCTCCTGGTTCGGGGGTTCTTCGCCACTGAGAAGTTAATTGATGAATCCTTAAAGAACAGGGACAATCCGCTATTTATAAGAAGACTGAAAGAGGATTTAAAGGATTTTGAGGGGAAACCCATCTTCACCAATCGCTACCCCAAGACAATCAAGTTCAGATTATCTGAGTTAGAAAAGAGATTATACAACGAACTATCAAGATATGTCATTTCTCAATACAACAGGGCATTACAGACCGATAAGAGGAGGAACGTTGCTTTTGCCTTATTGATTCTCCAGAGACGGATGGCATCAAGCACCTATGCGCTTCTCAAATCGCTTGAAAGGAGAAAAGACCGGCTTGAACGATTGCTTAAGCGACCGGGACTCACGAAAGAAGATTCGTTTATTGACATTGAAGAATTTGAAGATTACGAAGAGGATAAGCGCTGGGAGCAGGAGAAGATATGGGAGACACTTAGCATCGCTGAGAACAGGGAAGAATTAGAGAAGGAGATAAACACCCTTAAAGCCCTGATAGGAAAAGCGAAGGAGATACTCAGGGCGGAGTGTGAGGTGAAACTCTCAGAATTAAAGAAAGCAATTGAAGAGGGATTTAGAAAAATAAGGCAAATGCAAGGAAATGAGAAGATTTTAATCTTTACCGAATCCCGTGATACACTGGAGTATTTAGTAAAGAGGATACGGTCATGGGGGTATTCTGTAAATTTCATTCATGGAGGTATGAGTTTAGAGGAGCGAATAGAAGCGGAGAAGATATTTCAACACGAAACACAGGTTATGGTTGCAACAGAAGCTGCTGGCGAGGGTATTAATCTTCAGTTCTGTCATCTCATGATTAACTACGATATTCCATGGAATCCCAATCGCTTAGAGCAAAGGATGGGGAGGATTCACAGATATGGGCAGCAGAAGGATGTTTATGTCTTCAACCTTGTAGCAGAGGATACACGTGAGGGTAAAGTACTGGCTAAACTTTTTGATAAACTTGAAGAGATTAGAGAGGCGGTGGGAAGCGATAAGGTGTTTGATGTTATTGGTGATACGTTCTACGGTAAAAACCTCTATCAGCTAATATTGGATGCGGTAGCGAAAGCGAGGAGCATGGATGAAATAATAAAAGAACTTGATATCAAAGTGGATGAGGAGTATATCGCAAATATTAGAGAGGTGTTAGGAGAGAGTCTTGCTACTAAGCACATTGACTATACGCGAATAAAGGATATGGCGGAGAAGGCGAAGGAATACAGATTGATTCCCGAATACGTTGAGGAGTTCTTTAAAAGAGCGATACAAAAAGCAGGTGGTAGATTCAGGGTTCGTAGGGATGGGTTCATGGCAATAGATTCTATTCCCTATGAGATAAGGAAAATAACAGAAGAGGTTGATTTTAAGCACAGATACGGCTCTATTCTGAGGCAATACCCAAAGGTGACGTTTGATAAAGAGATTGCTTTTAAGAATCCTGATGCGGAGTTCATATCATTCGGGCATCCAGTATTTGAGGCGTTACTCGAATGGGTGAAGAGGAAATACTCCACCAATTTGCAGCGTGGAGCTGTGTTTAAAGACCCTACAGGTAGATATGATGGTATTTTATGGTTCTTTGAGGGGGAAGTAAAAGATGGTAAAGGAGATGTTGCGGGTAAGAGACTGATGGCAATCTATCAGGAATTAGAGAATAAAGAACAATCCATGTATGAGGTCAACCCCGCGATTTTATGGGATTTCGTACCCGTAGATGATGTAGTAGCTGAGAATCATGGGTCAGGCATCAACGAACAGAATAATGACGCCCGACCAATCCCGGATAAGGAAAAAGCGCAGGAATATGCCATTGGCTCGGTTGAGAAGTACAAGCGTGAGATGGTTGAAGAAAGGGAGAGGCAAGCGGAGATAAAGAGGAAATACGGCATAAAATCACTGGAATTTCTGATTGGTGAGCTGGATGCCGAACTTGCTGATTTGTATGTGAGACAGGCAGAA
The DNA here is from genome assembly GCA_025464325.1 of Methanosarcinales archaeon. Taxonomy (GTDB): domain Archaea; phylum Halobacteriota; class Syntropharchaeia; order Alkanophagales; family Methanospirareceae; genus G60ANME1. The sequence continues at coordinate 41,127 of JAODGH010000013.1, forward strand.
GGGGAGAAAGTGGAACTTGCGATAAGGAACAAAGAAGAGCGAAAGAGGCAATACGAAGAGTCCTTAAAAATGTTACAGAAGGGAATAGAGCAGGAGGTGAGTTTAACCATCTCCATGCCGAAGTTCCTGGGTGCGGTTCTCGTAAAGCCTGAATTTAGGTATATGGTAAGTGATGAAGAAGTGGAAAGAACAGGTATGGAGATTGCAATGGAATACGAAAGAACCATGGGGAGGGTGCCGGAGGACGTGTCAAGAGATAATCTGGGATTTGATATAAGGTCAAAAGGCAGAGAAGAAATAAGATATATAGAGGTAAAGGCGAGAAAGGGTGAAGGGCTTGTCGCACTTACATGCAACGAGTGGTTCAAAGCAAAGAGATTCAAGGAACAGTACTGGCTTTATGTAGTTGCAGATGCCGTTACGAATCCCACGCTTTACATAATCAATAATCCCGCGGATACACTAAATGTGGAGGAGCAGATAGAAGCGGTTCGATTCCTGGTGCCGGTAGGTGAATGGAAAGGTAAAGGGGTAAAG
>JAODGH010000022.1:0-1228 GCA_025464325.1 Methanosarcinales archaeon
AGCCACTGCGATCGCAGCTCTGGTGTATTATGCCCTGTATCGGGTAGTAGCAAAAGGCTGGGAGTTGCCTATCCATATTTATGATCATTTGAAGGGGCTATACGGACGGTACAGCCGTAAAAGACGGGTGAAGGAGCGATTGTTCAAGTACGAAGCGGCTTCTGGCATGCATAAACCATCACTTCTCGGTACTTCAGTTGTGCTCTCTGTATTCACCGTGGTTATCCTGCTGCTACTGTTTAAAATGTTATTCTTTGCGGTGGTGACCACGGATAGCATGAGACCAACTTTCGCACGTGGCGATCTGGTATTCATGCAGCGGATTCATGTTGATCCCCGGCCCGGTGACATAATCATGTATGAGAAGCCCGCGTACAAGATACCCATCACCCATCGTGTGGTTGAAGTAACGGATTGGGGCGTGAAGACCAAAGGCGATGCAAGGACTTTTGCGGACCCGTGGATGGTACCAAAGCAGGATATAAAGGGTGAAGCTATTCAGATCGGTGGAAACCCGATAGTAATAAAAGCGGTTGGTAATTACTTCATACTGGACCCCACCAGGATGGGGATCGGCAGATTCGGCTCAGAATACATCTTCACAAAGAAATTATTAATGACAATAAAGATGTACGGATACGCAATATGCATAATAGCTCTCATGGGATATTTGATACTGACTTTACGGGAAATGAGATGTTAAAATGAGACGGATAGTCATGCTGACTCTGGGTGTTGTTGTGCTGGGAATATTTGTATTACCCGCCACAATCTCGATCTTTGCGGGACAACATGTGTGGTACAACGTTTCAGGTGTCACGAGTGAGATACCCTGTAATAAATGTCACGCGGACGTTTACGATGAGATGATCAGCCCCGCGAACGGTGCACATACCAGAATGAGCACACATTGCGATTTTTGTCATCGGACGTGTTTCAATAACACCTACAACAGAAGCTCGGGCAAATATGAACCTTCGAGTTCGATCACGTATGCAAGCGGTGATGGTAGCGGTTCTACTCCTGGCAAGGAAGCGCATGCAGCAGCCACAATAGAATGCATGGACTGTCACGGTGTGTACAGGGATTGGAGCCACATGGGTTATCCTGAATACCAGTTCCCTAACTGTACCATCTGTCATCATAGTACGAATTATGAGAATTTCATATCAGCCGGCGGGTTCGGATTCGGTACCACGGACGGTGATGACCCGGATAAGAACCCGAA
>JAODGH010000022.1:1269-21602 GCA_025464325.1 Methanosarcinales archaeon
AGTTCGTACTCGAGGCGCTGAATACTTCGTTGCTTGAGGGGGCGGATGAGGCGTGTATTGCATGCCACACGCAGATGCGTGCGGTGATGAGCTTCAATGTGACATCGGGTATCCACATTACTGTCAACAACTCTTACAATACCACGTCATCATGCTGGAACATCACAGAGATCGAGACCAGCGATTACACGACTTATAAGGAGGTGAAATCGTGATTACCAGGAACATATTCTTGATACTGTTCATAGGTGTGGCTGCACTCACGATCTTCGCAAGTACCGGTGTCATATCACTCTTCGTGGGGCAGCATAGTTTCGTGAATATCTCCGGTACGGGCAATCAGATCAGCTGTGTGGGGTGCCATCACCACATCGCAGATGAGATGAATAATTCTGCGATTCACACGAATCTCACATGCGAAGATTGCCACAGGTACAACGGTACGGGCATCCATTTCGCAAGTGGCGATGGTACTGATGCTTCTACACCCGGAATCGAATCACACGCGGCATACGTACCCCGGTGTCTCGATTGCCATGGTGGAACTGGAGTTTATATCGGTACGGAATTCGCACCACCTGCGCGTGCGTTCAATGAATCCGGGTATGGGACCGACTATTCTGCACATAAGCACTTTGTCATAGAGGCTAATAATTCGGATACTACCACAGGCGAGAACGAAGCGTGCATTGCATGTCATACCAATTACACATGCAAAATATCGTACTCATATTTCTACAATATCAATTATACACTCCAGAACTGGACCTTCAGCAGTTTCGCGTATAATGGCACGAGGAATTACAGTATACAGTGGATCAAATCGGGCTCGAAACACGAATTCCTCAGGCTAAGCGATATAAGTTGCGTGAAGTGCCACGAGAACATATATGAAGCATTGACAAACGGTACAGATGGTATTACAAACGAGGATTATCTGACACATGCACCGGTGGAGATAGATACTGCTACATGGAACACAACGAATCCCTGGAACCACAACAGGTACCATTATATCCCGGCTATAAGCAGACCTGTCTGGGTGAATGATTCGTACTGCGTCAGGTGTCATAATGTGAAGAGATATGCGGACGAACATCCGGGATACAATACCACATATGACCTCGGGAATGTCACTTCGGATACGAATTCCACGGAGGTCCATTGTGCCGAGATTTTGAGTTGTGCTACATGCCACGGCACAGGCAAAACGAAGGAAGTGATTGATAACCCGAATTACCATGGCAAAGGACACGGAGCGAGTTTTGTGGATAATGTCGCAGCAAACTATGCACGCACGTTCAATGGTGATACGTGCATGGGCTGCCACGAAGCAGCAGTACATCCATCTTCGGGAACATGTGCCAGATGTCATACGAGTGGCAATGCGACAGTATACATAGAATCTGATCCATCGGGCTACGCCACCAACACCTGAGTAACAATGATAGTATTTTTGTGTCAGGAATGCCTGTTTTGAATCATAAGGTGCATAATAAGAGATGGATAAGCGAGAGGGTTTTCTGCTGGATATAGACTACATCACACAGGATGACCGACCTGTCGTGAGATTATGGTGTAAGTCAAAAGAAGGAGGTAGTAATTTTGTTGTTCTGGATGACACTTTTGAGCCCTATTTCTATGCGTTACCTCATGATTCGGCGGTATATGATGAAGATATAGAGACGATAAAGGAGCAGATAGAATCTCTACGCGCATTCTCACGAAGCGGTGGTGACGAGGAAATACGAGTTAAGCGTGTGGAACTGTGTCAGCGCAAGTTACTCGGGGTGAATCATACGGTCCTGAAAGTATACGCATATCATCCCAGGCATGTGCCAATATTGCGTGATGAAGTGCGAAAGCTCGGGCTAATGGCACTGGAAGCCGATATTCTGTTCGCGATACGGTATCTTATAGACCGCCAGTTACGACCATTTGAGGGTTTGTATGTGGAGGGCGAAAAGATCGATACCGGCTATTGTGAGGGCATAAAGGCGAAGGAAGTGAGAAGTACGGGCGAGGGCTGTGACCTGACGCGATTCAGACTGTTAGCTTTCGATTGCGAGATGGCTATCTCTGCGGGTACGGGCATGCCTTCGCCGAAGCGTGATCCAATAATCATCATAGCCGTGGCTACAGATACGGAATCAAAACTCTTCGTTATCAGTGATGAGGAATACCGCAGAGGTGATGATAAGCGGATATTATCGGAATTTCTGCAGTATGTCCGGGATTTCCAGCCAGACATAATGGTTGGTTATAACTCAGATAGCTTCGACTGGCAGTATATACGCGATCGAGCACGATTGCACGGTATTCGTCTTCAGCTGGGTGCAGATGGTTCTAACGTTCAGTTTGAGCGTGGTGGTGCGCTACCTGGTGTGAATATATCCGGCAGATTGAATGTTGACCTCTTTAAGCTTGCGAAACGCGATCTCGATGCGGTGAAGGTCAAGACACTTGAGAATGTCGCGGAATACCTCGGCGTTATGAATAAAGGCGATCGAACGAATCTGACCCCACGCGAGATTAACCACTGCTGGTTCAACACGGAAGAACGTAGCCGGTTATATGCCTATGCAAATGCGGATGCGGTAAGCACGCTCGGTATAGCGAGGAAGATGCTACCGCTTCAGATACAGCTTGCCCGGATGGTTGGCTATCCGCTGGACGAACTGACGAAGATGGGTAGAGGTCGCCAGGTAGAGGCTTTTCTAACTGCTGAAGCGTTCAAGCGCGGGGAGCTGGTGCCACAGAAAAGCGGTGGCGAGAAGACTTACGAAGGTGGATTCGTCCTTCCGCCGGAGAAGGGGCTGCACGAGAACGTCATCGCACTCGATTTCTCGTCCATGTACCCGACTATCATGATATCATTCAATATTTCGCCCGATACATTCGTGGAATCGGTAACAGACAGAGATGAGGTATATATCGCACCAGAAGTGGGTCACGCGTTCAGAAAGGAACCAGACGGATTCTTCAAGCGTATAATGAGCGATCTAATCGCGAGACGGAGACGCATAAAGAGCGAGATGAAGAGATACCGTAAGGAATCACCTGAATACCGGTTGCTTGATGTACAGCAGCAGAGTATCAAGATCCTCACAAATAGCTTCTATGGCTACACCGGCTGGAGCGCCGCCAAATTCTACAAACGCGAATGTGCGGAGGCGACAACCGCGTGGGGACGATATTTCATCAAGCATACTGTACAACTTGCAGAAGAGATCGGTTTGAAGGTGATTTACGGTGATACCGACAGTATATTCGTAAAATTGCCCGACGGTGGTGACAGAGATACCCTGATGGCGAAGGCGAAAGAGGTATCCGAGCTGATAACGCGGGAATTGCCGCTGGAGCTTGAGATTCAGGATTTCTTCAAGGCTATATTCTTCACCGGTAAGAAGAAGCGATACGCAGCACTTACGGATCGTGGCGAGATCGTGGTGCGGGGACTGGAGGTGCGTCGCGGTGATTGGTGTGATCTTGCGAAGGAAGTCCAGACGAGAGTGATAGAGCATATATTGAGGGATAAGGATCCCGAAACTGCGGTTAAATACGTTAAAAGCGTGATAAAGGATCTGAAAGATGGTAAAGTACCGCTTCATAAGCTCATAATCCACAAAACCCTTACGAGACGGATAAGTGGCTATGAGACGAAACAGGCGCATGTGATAGCCGCCGAGCGAGCTCTGGCGTCCACTGCCGCTATCGCGTACGAAGTTGGCGCGAAGATACCATACGTAATAATAAGAGGCGCGGGTAAGACGAGTGAACGCGCGTTCCCGGTGGATATAATAGAGGAGAGCGGAGGGAATGAGATATGCGCAGATGGCAGGCGATATATCATCGATACCTCGTATTATATCAAGCATCAGATAATACCGGTTGCACACAGGTTATTAGAACTTTTTGGCTATGACATATCATCTTTTGAAGATGCGGGGCAGAAAACATTAGGACAATGGTTTTGATAACACTGCAGGGGCTGGATAACCGAAAAGCTTATATATAGTATTCCATTACGTAATCATGGTGATGAAAATGGCTGAACTGCCTATTGCACCTATAACCAGATTAGTGAGGAAAGCGGGAGCGGAGAGAGTAAGCGAAGAGGCGAGTGTAGCTCTGGTAGAGATACTGGAAGCAGAAGCGGAAAAGATAGCGAAGAAAGCTGTAGGTCTGGCAAAGCATGCTGGACGAAAGACGGTGAAGAAAGAGGACATACTCGAAGCTGTCGAATAAACGGATAGACTCGTAATAAAGGGGCTGTGAAGTAAACGTCCCCTTTTATTTTTTACCCTATTCCTGCTTCTGTTTGGTTATAGCCATGTAATAAGATGCGCGGGATATGAGATGAGATAGCAATGATGATAGAATACCTGATCACCATATTACTGATAGCGTCGATATACGCCATTTTTGCGCTGGGCTTGAATTTAGAATGGGGTTTCACCGGGCTGGTTAATTTCGGGCATGTTGCATTTCTCGCAATTGGAGCCTACACAACGGTATTGCTGAGCTTACATGGCGTACCGCTGTTCGTGTCAGTACTGGTGGGAGTAGCCCTCGCGGGTGCATTTGGCGCGTTACTGGGCATACCCACGTTAAAGCTGAGGGAAGATTACCTTGCAATAGTGACGATTGGCTTTGCGGAGATAATAAGACTGTTCTTGTTGAATGAAGAGTGGCTTACAGGCGGTCCTATGGGCGTATGTGGCTATCCAAGACCGTTTGAGGACATTATAACGGGCGATTACAACCTCTTTATGCTTTCAGTTGTGCTGTCAATCCTCATTCTCTGCTACTTTATGCTTGAGAAACTGATAAAATCACCGTGGGGTCGTGTACTCAAGTCTATACGCGAAGATGAGGATGTACCTGTATCACTGGGTAAGAACGTATTCGTGTATAAAATCCAGTCACTCGTGCTTGGCTCTATGCTTGCGGGACTCGCGGGTTCTTTACTTGCGTTCTATCTTCAGTATATAAATCCGCGCAATTTCATGCCGATAGAGACCTTCTATGCCTGGATCGCCGTTGTACTCGGTGGCAGTGGCAATAACAAAGGCACTGTACTCGGTGCGGTTATACTCTTCTGCTTCTTCAGTGCGACCCGGTTCACACAGGAGTACGTACCACTGCATCCAACACAGATGGGCGCGTTGAGGATAATGTTGATCGGGTTATTATTGATTCTATTCATGATGTACAGACCGGAGGGGCTGTTCGGCAAGAAAGAGGAGTTGATGCTCTGATAACTCTGATCTTACAGTTAATTAAAATATTATAAAAGAGCACCACCCCACCCACAAGATGAGGCGGTGCTGCTACTACTGTTGCTGTGTTGCACAATTATTTGAAAAACTGCTATTCCTTCCACCTTTTGCTAATTAGAGGTGGGTGAGCGCTTATTGGTACAAACTCAGAAGAAGCTATTACAACGCTTTGTTATGCTTTTAAAGGCGTATGCTACTATTTTGCGTGAGTTATGCAACACAGCAACTACTGTCACTACTACCAATATCAGGGTGCCAGCCATCCATGTATCAGCATCACTACCAGATACAACAGGAAGAATAGCAGTACCAGCAGTACACCGGTACCGATGCTCAACCTCTCTCTGGGCTCCTCTATTGTCTTTAACTGCTTGACTTCTGCTTCTTTACTGGTATATGGTCTCATCAGCCTTGTACTCGTTGTTGTCAGTAGTATGACAGACGCAGCCGCTGGATTCTTACTGAACCACACAAGAGAATCCGCGATTCTCTTCAGTACGCCATCGATTGCATTCGCAAAAGCCATCAGAGGCTTCTCACAGAACCATATGATACCCCTGCCCGCCTTTCTGTACAGGTAATCTATGTCGTATGTCACTCTTTCATGCGGTGCTATCAGTACTTTCAGTGCTACGAACATGAAAGCAGTCATTGCAAGCAATTGCAGTGTCCCTGCTGTATGCCCGGGAGCATATGCATCGTAATGCATCGCGACATCGACGTACGGAAGTATCATGTAGAGCATCTTTGGATACACACCGATCGCAACACAGAAGAACGCGGTGACACTCATCGCAACAAGCATCGACAACGGCGCTTCTTTTACATCCGCGACCGCTTCCGCATCAGTACGTCGGAAGAAAGTGAAGTACGTCAGTTTTAAGAACGACAGGAATGTGCCTACCGACCCGAGCATCAGCGCGAGAGCGAGAATATGCATGTGTGAGAGTTCCGCAGCGTGTATTATCATACCTTTACTTATGTAGCCATTGAAACCCACAACACCCGAAATAGAAAGAGCTGCTATCACACATGCAATAGTCGTCACCGGCATCTTCTTCGCCAGACCACCGAGTTCCGTGAGGTTCATCTTACCCGTACGGTATATCACCGCACCCATGCACATGAACAGTAGCGCTTTGTACAGGATGTGGTTGAAGACATGAGCGATACCGCCGTTTATCCCGATAGCAGTGCCTATTCCTATGCCCGCGACCATGTAACCCACCTGCGATACGATATGGTATGATAGTAGTTTCCGGACATCGTTCTGCATCAGTGCGAATATAACACCGTAGAGCGCCATCAGACCACCCATATACGCTACGAAATGGAATGGATGACCGAGAATGAATACTTCTGCACCCGGGAAAGTACGCGCAAGCACATATACGCCCGTCTTCGTTGTATATACCGACATAAATACCGCACCTGCTATCGTCGCCTTCGGGTATGAATCCGGCAGCCAGGTATGCAGCGGTATGAATGCCGTGTTAACGCCCACACCGATAAGCAGAAGTAGATAGCCTATTCCATGCTCTACTGGTCCTATCGCGATATCACCGGTATTCATGAAATGGATGATTATACCTGCGAGGAAGGCACAGCCGCCAAACAGGTGGAATATTATATATCGCATCCCTGCATTCTTCGCGCGCTCTGTACGTGAATACCATATCAATCCGAGCGATGAAAACGCCATTATCTCCCAGAATACGTACAGAGTGAAGAAATCACCGGCAAATACCGCACCCAGTGCACTACCCAGGTATAACAGTCCACAGATGTACTCCCCGGTATCCCTCACGACGTCCAGAGAGTATATTATCGCTGCTGCACCGATGAACGAGAATATGTAGCCCATTATCAGGCTCAACCGATCTGCATGCAGGAAGACCAGTTCAAATCCTGAGATGGGAACTACCCAGCTCGTCTGCGATCTCAGTGAGAACGCGCACGCCAGACCGATAACAGCCACAGCAACAAGAAGTGCTTTTCTCGCTCGACCCCTGCCCATGAGAGGAATCAACGCCGCTCCTATAAGATAGACCAATACTGGTGGTATGTTCAATGCTTCAATCATCTTGCTTACCCTCCCTCTGTATTAGAGACAGTACATTGGTGGCGAGCACGAAGAAGCCAACACCCATCGCCCCATAGAGTAGATAGAATCCCGCGGTCTGCTGTTCATAGAGTATAAGTGCTAATGCGACAAGCACCATGATTCCCAGAACCATCAGCAATATTTTTGCTTTCACTACGCTCACCGCTACTACATAAAAAGCCGAATTTTATATTTATTTCCGATAAATACATACCGGTATATATGTATATATATACGCAGGTGCATATGCTATTGCGTATGGTGTGAGGAAGCAAAATAAAAAAGAAGAAGAAAGAGGGAAGAGAGAGAAGGGGAAAAAATCAGTTCATTTTCAGGCTCTCTATGAATTCCTTACTTCGCTTCGAGAGTCGGTAGTACGTTGCATTACCCAGTTTTACCTTCTCCACCAGTTTTATCTTTACAAGTGAGCTGGACTCATCGAATCTGCTACCCATGCCTCGTAGACCGCCCAGGATATTCGTCGGGTCTATTCCCGTATGGCGTGCGATCTCTGCGGGATACGAAGCCCCGGGATATTTCTTGTACAGGTACATCAGTATTTCTGTCCTCACCCTGCTCCTCCTCAATGAGCGGAATACATCCTCAAATCCTACTTCTCCCTTTCTGTCCTTCTCCTTAGCCTCAAATCCCTTTTCTGGCATCGTTCAGGTCCACAACACACCATAGGTCAGGTATATGAGCAGATAGATCGAGAAGAATAGCAGCACGAGCAGTACACCCATTCCTATCGCCACACGATTCTCCGGGTCTCTGGGATATACCCGCCTGAGTTCCTCCAGGTCTCGCTCGTATTGCACATACGAGGGATTCAGCTGCCTTGTCACTACCACTCCTACGGACAGGAGCAATATTCTCGATGCTGCTACCGGGTTCTTACTGAACCACACAAATGAATCTGCAATGTCCTTTATGATCCTGTCAATGTTGTTCGCGAAATCTATCAGTGGTCTCTCACAGAACCCGATGAATTTCCTGCCGCCCACACGATAGAACCAGTCGATATCGAGGGTTATAGCAGGTTCAGGGTGTATCGTACCTTTCAGTAACCAGAAACCCACGAATGCGAACGTAAGGTACTGCAACATCTCTATCACATGACCCGCGGTATATGGTACATACTCCACGGCATATGGCAGAGCGCCGTAAAGAACCTGTGGATACACGCCGATAAAGACGCACAGGAACGCAGTGAGAGCCATTGCCACAAGCATGTTTTTGTGTGGTTCTCTGACTTCAACAGTCGGTTCGCTCTTCCTGAACCATACCAGATACGGTAGCTTCAGAGCAGCAACGATGAAAGCACCTATGGACGCTACTTCAAGCATTATCCAGACAACGGGCAGGTGTAGTGTGGCTGCAGATTCGATTATCATCGTCTTGCTTACGAATCCGCTGAACAGAGGCATACCCGCAATGGAGAAAGCACCGACCATATAAAGCCCGAATACCGCAGGCATTCTCCTGTACAGACCACCCAGCTCATTCAACTTGCTGCTTCCGGTCATCTCCAGTACCGCACCCGTTGCCATGAACATCAATCCCATGTAAAGTATACAGCATACCGCATGCGCGATTGCGCCATCTGCCGCCTGCAGCGTCCTTGATGCCATACCCACTCCCGCGAGCATGTACCCGCCCTGACTGATGAGTGCGTATGCAAGCATACGTCGCGTATCATTTACCATCAGTGCAAATATGACGCCATAGACTGCCGTTATCGCACCCAGCCATATGAGCAGCTCAACGCCCGGGAATCCTCTAAGCAGTATGTATATCGCACTCTTGGTTGTGAATGCCGAGAGGAATACGGTCCCCGCAGCAGTAGCTTCCGGGTATGCATCGGCAAGCCAGGCATGCAATGGAAAGGCAGCTGCGTTGACAAGGATTCCGAGCATTATGAAGTAGGAAGCCAGATACGACCAGCCGAAGCCCCACTCGAAAGCGTTAAATGCTATTGAACCCGCGCTCTGTACATGCAGTATGATGCCTGCCAGCAGACATACACCGCCAAAGATATGCACCATGATGTAGCGGAACCCTGCTTCTGACGATTGCCTCGTTTTATGATACCAGATCAGGAACAGAGAGGACCACGCCATTATCTCACTGAACAGGTACAAGCTGAATAGATCACCGGCAAATACCACACCGAGCGTACTCCCGACGTATAGAAACGCGGCGATATGATGCCCGTTCTCTTTCACATGCAGCGCATAGAGCGTCATACAAAACGCAGCGATTGTGAATATGTAAGCGAAGATCAGACTCAATTGGTCCACTCTACCGAGTGTAATCACATAGTTCTCAAACTGTATCTGCCATGTCGTGAGCGGGACACTCCTCGAGATCCATACAAGGTCCGCAAACGCTGCTACAGGTAGTGCAAGTAGATACACCTTCTTCCCTGTTCCCTTCAAAAACGGTATCAGGAGAGCACCGAAGATGAAAATCAGTCCCGGATGGATCCAGCCGATCATAGCACATCACCTCGCTCATAGTAATTCTCCGCCCTGTTCAACCAGTGGCACAATCCGCTGGCAACCGATATGAGGAGAACGCTCACAATAAAGCCCGCCAGCGCGTAGAAAAGCGGTATCTCCTGCCACCAGAAGGAGGCATGAGTGTGGCTCCGGATGATGAAAGGCGCTGCTAAGACCAGTATTGCAACCAGTGATATAACGATCCTCTTATCCATCATCATCTCCTCCTCTCACCACCATACCACGCCATACGTCAGATAAAGGAACGAGTATAGCATGGAAAACAGGAGTCCATGTAGCATCGCACTCCCTATCGCCGCTCGCCGGATCTTCAGACCAGGATACATCCGTTTCAGTTCCTCCAGATCGCGCTCGTACCGTACATGCGCGGGTTTGAACGGTCGCAGCAGTTTCGCGCCTGTCACATCTATCAATATTCTCGTTGCAAGCACCGGATTTTGCCCGAAATAGCCAAAGGTAGTGACTACTTCCCCAATATCCAACCCCATCAACCAAACACCTCCTTTATATGCACATACACGTGCATATACTTGTATATGTGTAGGTAATAAAAAGCTTTTCGGTTTTTTGCGCTACGGTGGCTGAGGGGTTGACTTAACAGGATTTATTTATAGCAACTGCGGATGTATTCAAGGCTTTCGATGCCCGCATCCAGGCTGTATACCTCTGTCACAAATAGACCCCTGTACGCTTCAATAGCGGTGAATACCTTATGCCAGTCAATGTTACCTTTACCTACCGGTAGATGCAGATCATCCGTTCCGTAGTTATCGCTCGCATGCATGTGTATTATACTCACGTCATCCGCCTCTGCGTTTATATCGAGAAACTCATCAAGCGTCTTTGTTGTATTGGCATGAGCGATGTCAAGGCATATCCCTATGTTGTCTCTGTTCACACCCCTTACTATACGTATGAGCTCATCGGGATAACGACCCATCAACATATTCGCGGAAGTAAGATTCTCAACCGCTATTCTTAGCTCATACTGAGCCGCGAAATCGCATAATTCCGTCAAACCCGCAATCGCCTTATCAAATGCTCTATCTGGCATGTGCATTGATAGAGGTGACAGAAAACCGGGATGTACAACACATATATCCTCCACGAACTCATGAGCATTCTCAATACTCTCTTTTATCTGCCTTATGCTCTCCGCCCATATGCGCTCATTCACACTCGCTATGTTTATATCAGAGAGCGGTGCATGAAGCGATAAAATGAGATTGGTGGTCTGATACACCTCTCGCACACGCTCTTTGAACTCACCCTCAACACACTGTAGACCTTCGCCCACTATCTCCCAGCCCTGAAAACCCGCATCTTCGAGCTGATACACCCATTTCAAAGGGTTAACTCTTGCATCGACCAGTGAAAAGCTTATCTTTAGATTCATGTTATAATTATTATAAGAGCGGATAAAAAGAAGTGATGGGTATTGCAGAGACAATAGTGAACGAGATATTTGTGCATAATAAGGAATTGCCCGAGGTACTTTCGGATGCGATCAAGCACGGTCTCGGCATTAGCATAAGTGAATTCAGTGCGAAATCGAATATACCTATAAGTACGCTATATAAGATACTGGCAGGCGAGCGTGACCCGAACCTGCGTACATTCAGGAGGATAATAGCCACAGTACGGGCAATAGAGACCGGTGATTCGCGTAAGAGGCGATTCATTGCGGTTATTTGCTCCAGAGGCTGCCTGGACGTGCTGGATCGTCGTGAGATAAGCGTTGCAGGAGAAAGTTTTGATCTTCGTGAGTATGCCGTAACAACGATGGAAGACGCAATAATAGCGGCGATACAGGCTGAGAAGGAGGGTGCTTCCGCTCTTGTCTGCGCCCCGATTGTCAGTCCGACGGTAGAACGGATAGTTAACATACCGGTAGCAACGATAAGACCGAGAACAAGCATTATGAGGGCTATTGAACTGGCAGCGAAGAAGATAAGTTGAGTCTGAATCGGCTTTTTTATAGTATAGCCTCTATTTATAGTATAGCCCCTATTATAATTATAAGCGATGAGGGAGGTTAAGGGTGTAGGAAAAGACCACTGGATGTATCGCTATTTAGACCGGTTAGAGAGCGAAGAGGGCATGTCCGCGGAGGAGATCTATGAAGAAGAGAACGCGCGCAGAGCTGCTGAAGGACTGCCACCGCTTAAGTTCAATTCCGTTGGTCGGACTCTAAATACCTTTGGCTATCCAAAATCGGGTACGAAGAACAGGCAGCTGGAGGCGGTGAAGCCGGTGCGTATCGGTGTATTCATAAAAGAGCTGAAACGCAAGGTGGATAAACTCAAAGAGCTTATAAAAGAGGAGAATCTTTCACCGGTAGAACGAGAGTTCATATGGCTGTTCGTGGAGGATTATCCCGAGAGCCAGATAAAGGAGATGCTGCATCTGGGTGATGATGAGGTGCAGGACATAAAGAAGAAGCTGCATCTGTTTTAATTACTGAATAGATCGATGAACTGAGAAGCATAAACGTCAAATAACCCCCTGTCACTTAGTTTCAACTCCGGGATTACGGTTAAAGCCATGAATGATAGCGTCATGAACGGCGCGTTCAGTTTTGTGCCGAGTGACTTCGCCATTGCCTCTATCTCACGGTATCTCATTGCAACAGTGGTGTAATCCTCTATACTCATGAGTCCCGCCACGGGTAGTGGCAAGCACATTTCTCTACCGTCTGATACTGCACTTATACCACCAAGGTGCTCTATTACAAGATTTACCGCTTTACACAGGTCAGTATCATTAACACCAACGGCAATGATATTATGTGAGTCATGAGCCACGCTCGATGCGATTGCACCCTTTTTCAGTCCGAAGTTCATAACGAACCCTATTGCAGGTTCTGCCTCTCTATCGTACCGGTTTATAACCACCAGTTTCAGTATGTCCCGGTCAGTATCAGAAACCACGCACCCTCCAGCCTCTTTCGGTACGACAAGTCGTCTGTCTGTGACCAATTGACCATCAGCGGCAGCAATCACATTTATGCTACCCGATTTATGCTCGACCCTGAAATTCTCTGCTTTTTGCTTACTCGCTTCAAATCGGTTCACCACTTTTGATCTCCTTCGTGGTATGAGTGGCATGCCATCCTCTGCGACCACAGAGCCATCGATAAACGTCCTTTTTACGTTGAAATCACGATCAACAACGACGAAATCCGCACAATCGCCCGGACGTAGCAGTCCCACATCAAGCCCGTAGTGCATAACGGGATTCACACATGCAATACGCAGGACCTTCATCATGTCGATACCATAATCGAGCGCGCGTTTCACCAGCAGATTTATGTGCCCTTTTATCAGATCGTGAGGGTGCAGATCATCGGTACAGAACATGCAGTCCCTGTAATGTTCATCTGTGATACCGATCAATTCATCGAAGTTCTTTGCCGCAGAACCTTCTCGAATCTGGATCTTCATACCGAGAGACAGCTTTTCCAGCGCCTCCGTCTCTGTCTGACATTCATGGTCTGTGGATATACCGTGATGTGCATACTTCTTCAGATCCTTTCCTGTAAGTCCCGGCGCATGACCGTCCACCTGTTTGCCATACTTCGCTGCGATGCGGATCTTTCTGAGTATGTCCGGGTCGTTATTGATGACACCGGTGAAATTCATCACCTCACCAAGACATTTTATCGCATCCATCCGCATCAAATCTTCTATCTCCGCGGGATTTATAGCATAACCGTTGGTCTCAAAAGGCGATGCGGGTACGCATGAAGGGGCACTGAAATAGAACTTCAGCGGTACCGCATCTCCATCCTCTATCATGTACTTCACACCCGCCACGCCCAGCACATTTGCTATCTCGTGTGGGTCGGCTACCACAGCCACGGTACCGTGAACCGTAGCTATTCTGGCGAATTCCGCAGGCGTCAGCATCGAACTCTCTATATGGATATGAGCATCAACGAACCCTGGTATGATGTAATAATCCTGTCCCGTTGCTTTTGTACGGTTTATGGCTTCTATTTTATTGCCGGAGACGACAAGCGTAGCGGGATATATCTCATCGTTGAAGACATCCACGATATTGCCCGTGACTTCAATCATATGTTTAGCACCTCTTCGTCTGCCAATCGCCACGCTGGATGTACGATACACAGGATTCTCAGGTCGATATTGCCCGTGTTCTGGATGTACTGCACCGAATGAGGTGGTATGTAAATAGCCTGACCCTGATGCACGTATGCCAATTCATCATTTATGAACATCCTGCCTTCTCCGTCCAATATGTAATATACCTCTACAGAGGTTCTCAATCTGTGTGGCTTTGTGCTCTTGCCCGGCTCCACGATAGCATGTGCGATACTGAACGGCATTTCCGGTAAGGACTCTTTAACCGGATGTAAAAGCTCACACAGTATGGAGTCATCCAGAGCCCTATAATATTCGCAGTTGCGTATATCTCGTATGAGCATGATTGTTCCAGCAGGTGATTTTTATATAATGGGCGGGCATTATATATGTTGGAGTTGAGGGAGGAGATGGGGACTGAGATAAAGAAGCAGGGCTATGTGCGATTACCAGCCTTCTTAGAGCGAGGTTTCTCTGATTTGAAACGAGAGGTTATAGCGAAGCGTATATGCAGCATCTGTGGTACCTGTGCCGCTTTTTGTGATAAGATAGCCATAGAAGATAGTGAGCCGAAGTTTGTTGAGGAGTATGATACTATTTGCGGACTGTGTTATACTTTCTGTCCCAGGACATTCATGCCTCTGGCGGCGATAGAACAGAGCCTGTTTGGCAGATCCAGTACCGGTGATGAAGTACTGGGTATATATAGGGGTTGCTATGAAGCACGAACAAGGAGTAGCGATATAAAGGGTCAGGATGGGGGTGTGGTCACATCGATACTGACATATGCGCTGGAGACGCAAGCGATAGATTGTGCGGTTGTTACAGCTTCTAACCGTGATTGGCGACCCGAAGTGAAGGTTGTTCGGGATACCGAAGCGTTGAAGCAGAGTGCCGGTACGAGGTATACACTCTGCCCGTCGGTGATGGGAGTAAGAGAGGCGCTGGATGCAGGTTACAATGATATTGCATTCGTCGGACTGCCATGTCAGATACAGGGTTTACGGAAAGCGGAGATTGGCGCTATGAAGCAGCCGTATGAAGTGGGGATCGAGCGTGTGAAACTGTTAATAGGTCTGTTTTGCACCAAGAATTATACGGATGGACTGCTGGAGTTTGTGGCTGAGCGGGTGCCGATCGAGCAGGTGCGGAAGTTTGATATAAAGGGTAAGGAGCTCCTGGTATATGGAGAAGGCGACGTTGTTTCTATCCCACTGAGTGATCTGGATGTTTTTGTTGGCGAGGGTTGTCGAGTTTGCCGGGATTTTTCAGCCGATCTGGCAGATATATCCGTTGGTGCTGTTGGTTCTGCGGACGGCTGGTCGACCGTCATTGTCCGTACGGAACGAGGCGAAAAATTGTTCAAGGGTGCTTACGAGAGTGGTTACATCGAGGTTAAGGACATAAAGAAGAAGGGTCTGGAACTGGTAAAGAAGCTGGCGACGAAGAAACGAACGCAAGCGTGATCGGTTAGCTACAGCATTTTTAAACCCTCGGGTTGATACGATCCGGAGGGACAAAGTGGGTGTTAAGAAATAAGGGGTTTATATGCGTATAGTCATTATTATTTATTCCCGGGTGTATCTAACATGTAAAGATACGTAATTAAGCACCAGAGATGAAACGATGCAGGCACGAGAGTTGTGGTCGTGCAGAGCGGATATGGCTTCCGTATGATGTGCGAGGAGGGCAGGCAGGCTTGAAACCTCACCCCTACTGCATACATTGTGGTGTGGTTAAGAATATCTCATCGGATAGAGCGAGACCCCTGGGGTACTACATAAATGAACTTACGAAGTTACCGCTTACGAAGGTACAGATTAGATTGATATTGAAGGAGCTGGAGGCGATGGGATTTGATGATACATATTCTATGACGGGTACAGCCCAGGACGAGGTTTTTCGGAGGGTGGTGAAGAAGTATCATCGCTGAAGGATAGAGATGCTTACCTGAATTGATGCCAGAATAAGTGATAAGAGGGTGGCATTGCAGTGGCAGCGGGAGCTATATCTAAAAAAGCGGGTCAGATAATATGCGGAACAGGTATGTGGTAATGACCGGGGATTTGAAAGCTTCGAGGCGGCTGGAAGACCGGGCAAAGGTCCAGGAGAGTCTAAAAACCGCTTTACAGATCGTTAATACGCTATTCAGTGACGATATCGTTGCTAAATTCGTAATTGTGCGTGGCGATAGTTTCCAGGGCATGCTCTCATCGCCCGGATGTCTGTTTGATGTGTATTTTGAACTGTTTGATAAGATAGGTCATCAGTTCTATCTGGGTATAGGCATCGGAGAGATAGCTACAAGTTTGAGTGCGAACGTGGGCGAGATAGACGGTGAGGCGTTTCATAAATCGTCAGAAGCATTGGAACGGGCAAAACGGGCTAAATTGTGGATTGTATTCATGAGTGGATGGGAGATCGACCGGATAAGCACGTGTTTATTGAATCTGATGGCGGATGTTATGTGGGACTGGACAGCGAGACAGCGAGAAATCGTAGCGTACTACAGGCGACTGAAGAAGGAGCGGGGTAACGTCACGCTGGCAGAGGTGGTACGAGATATAGGGATAAAGAAACAGACCCTTTCAATGATATTGAAGCGGAGTAGATACAAGCTATTGGCTGAAGCGGAAAGAGCCTTCGCGGACTTTATAAGCCGTAAATGGCAGACGGGTAATAATAAGCCGTAAATGGCTGATTCGTGCCGGGATGTGGTATGATATGGATGTGTATCTCAATATCATCGTGATAATAGCTGCGTATATCTTTGTGAGTTGCGCAGGTGCATATTTGATCCGGGGAATGCTCATCAGATACGAGCGTGAAGTGGGAACCAGTGGTTTAAAAGGTGCGGGTATGATAATAGGCATTGTGGAACGTGTTATGGTATTGAGCTTCATACTGGCGGGGCAGTACACAGCGATAACTATCATCTTTGCCGCCAAGTCCATTGCGAGATTTAATGAATTGAAAGACAGGTGTATGGCGGAGTATTATCTTATCGGAACGCTTGTGAGTATAACTTTTGCGCTGCTGGTCGGGATGGTGGTCAGAGCAGTTGTAATAGGGGGTATCTGAGATGAAAGTAGGGGTTATTGGTACGGGTACGATGGGTAAGAACCATGTACGGAACTATTCGGAGTTCAAGGATGTTGAAGAGATCTACGTGTTTGACACGAAGAGTGAGCAAGCGAAGCAGATGGGAGAGTACGATGTGACGGTCTGCGATACAATGGAGGAACTTTTGAGTTGTGTCGATGCCACGAGCATATGTGTTCCCACGAGATACCATTTTGAGGTTGCGAAGAGTGCGGTGGAGATGGGGGTGCACTGTCTGATAGAGAAGCCGATCACGTCAACGGTGAAAGAGGGCGAGGAACTGTTAGGTCTGGTGGGTGATAGGGACCTTGTGGTGGGTGTAGGACATATCGAACGGTTTAATCCAATAGTGGGCGAGATAAACAAGATGATAAGGGAGCCCCTTTATGTCGAGATAAAGAGGCACAATCCCGCATCTGCGAGGATAACTGACAGTTCAATCGTGGAAGATTTGATGATCCACGATATAGACATCGTATTCAACGTTTTTTATAAGTCAGGGATTGGGGACTACGAGCTGTACAGTGCGGGAAACAGGGACCTGTGCATTGCCGTGATAAGATCGGGCAATTCTGTTGTGTCTATGTCAGCGAGCAGGAAGGCGTCGAAGAAGATCAGGACGGTGTACATAGAGGAGGAGGAGTACACAATTGAGGGCGATTTCATGAATCAGGAGATATACGTGTACAGGAAACCCGGGAAATACGGTATGGAAGAAGAACGATATACGCAGGAGAATATAATAGAGAAGGTTCTGGTGAATAAGGTGGAGCCCCTGAAGGAGGAATTGAAGAGGTTTATATTGTGTGTGAGACGAGGAGAGCCGTTCCCGGTCACGCCACAACAGGCGCTGGATAATTTGAGGCGATGTGAGGCTATAAAAAAGCTAAATGGTATGTGAATATAGCGAGGTTGTATTGTACGGGCACAGTATGGCGGAATGGCAGAGAGTACGTCGATTGGCACAGTTCATAGTCTATCTTGATCCGGAAACGGGAATTGCGTATTCGCATCCGGAATATCTGCCCGAGACGGTACGAACACGGCTACTGCCAGAATATGGGTTCGAATCGCACAGCCAGAGAGCGTTCTTTATCATCCAGAATTATGATAAGATAGTGGAGTACAAAGGGCTGAATATACCATATGCCAGCGAGATAGTACCTGCGAGTGGGCAGCCGATGGGAATGCTACTGAGTATGCATGGAGAAAGGGAAGCGAAGGCGCTGAACGATATTGCGAGCATAACGAAAGGTGTCTGTGCGGAATACCATGATGTGGGAACGGCGTTTATGGTGCAGAGTCAAGAGGTAGAAGGCAACGCGATAAAGACGGTAGTGAGACCGATCGCAGGGGATGAGAACGGTGAGATGCTGAAGTATGGGATTCTGAAACGCTGGGGGGACGACTATATACCTTTTGTCAGGCTTGACCTCTTTGAGCCTGTACGGCGACTCGCCACACTTGAGGGTAAAAGCCATACCGCGTTACTGACACGGGCAATGGCGCGATTGGGATCGATATTACGTGCAGCACATGACATAGGTATCTACCATTGCTTCACGCATCCCGGTAACATAGATGCACATGGCAATCTCGTGGATTTCGAACATGCGATATACCGTTCTGAGCTACCCATGTTAAGGGAACGGCTATCACCAGGAGACCGGGAGTTACTGACCGACGCGCATCTGCGCTATCGAGATATCGATGTCTTCTTCGCCGGTGCACGAGAGGTCTTGCAGAGGTGTCAGGTATGCTTCCGGCTACCTCGTGATGAATTGATGAATAAGATAAGGTTCCTGCGTGATAATATAGCACTCACGGAGGGCATTCCTGTACTGGAGATGCTTGCACACCTGAACATAGGTTTTTACGAGTCTACCCTGAAGATGTTACCTTTTTGGGCGCAGAAAGAGATAATAGGTGCATTTATTGATGGCTATCTGGGTGATAGGACGGATGCATGGCGCGTGGACGGCGGAGGCAACCGCATTTATTGTCGATCCGAAGAATCCGAACCCAAAGCCTCAGATTCCCGGTGAGCTCATATTAGCGCTATGGAAGACGTGGAAGGTATGAGAGAATATGGTGAATGATAAGATAAGGACGGGTGGCGTAGAGTGTTACTGAGAGACAGAGCTATCTGACGATTTAAGGCCAATTCAATATATGTGAAGCGAGCGCTGGAACTGGAATTTTATCTGGTATAGGATGGGGGTCTTATTGACAAACTCAACGTGAAATTCGCAGCACTTACAAGGTTCGATAAGATTCTAACGCACACATTGGCTGTTCCACCGGTAACGTTAAATTCTGCTGTCGGCACATATTGAACGATTGAGGAATGAGCTAACGACGCTTGTGGAGGAGCGTGCACGTATAGATGCGATCATTGAAGGTTATGCACAGTTTGCGACGGATGATATACTCGCTACCGAAAGGTTCTATCAGTTATTCAAGGCGTAACGTGACAGGAATCTGAAGAGACGGAAAAGAGCGAGTGCGATCTACGGTAACGAATTGATAAAAGAGTTTTATGATAGTGGAGGTAAAGCAGGGTTGAGATATGTTCTGAGAGGTACTACATAATAAGGAGAAGAGGTGGCTACATGAAGATATTGCTCGTGTCTACACAGGATTACATACATCATCCGGTACCGTCGCGGCATCATTACATATTTGAGGAGCTGGCGAAACGGCATGAGGTGCACGTACCGCATTTCCATGTCAGTCGTGGTAAAGAGCGAGCGACGAGGTTGATTGTACACGAAGCGACGATCTTCCCTGTGAAGGAGCCGATGCTGCATTATACGCTGAATGCGCCATATCAGTATGCCACGTTCAAGCGGATAATAAGGGATGAGGGGATAGATGTGGTGGTGGCGGCGCATGTATTAGCCGGTGCGGCGGTGATAAGAGCGGCGAAGAGATACGGTGTGCCGGTAGTGTTTGATTTGAAGGACTGGTTTCCGGATTCGGCAGCGGCATATTATAATAACCGGGTAATGAAATGGATATTGAGGGAGGGTGTGTGGAGGATTACCCGGCATAATCTCGATAGAAGTGATAAGATAACGACGGTATCGCCTTCACTCGTTGAGCGATTGAAGAGCTATGGGTATGATGCGAAGTTGATCACAAATGGTGTGGATACCGATATCTTCAAGCCGATGGATTCGCGAGCGGGAAAAAGGATGCTGGGCTTGGATGAGGATTG
>JAODGH010000040.1 GCA_025464325.1 Methanosarcinales archaeon
AAATACCGTTTATTTTACACCGACATGATAACATGGTGTTACCTCAATCCATTGTTGATTTTCGGGATGAAACCACACTTCTTCAAGCTTTTTATCTGAGATCCACCCTCTTGAAAGTTAGCGATTCATATTGCCTGATTATGAAACTATCGGTCATACCAGCTAAATAATCCCAAACAGCAAACTTTACTGCTATATCGTCCATTCCCGGTATAGAATTCTTTTTTATAAACTCTTCTCCAGCAGAGTATGATTTCTTTAAATCTTCCCGAATTTCAGGGTCAAGAATATTCAGGTTTATTTTTTCGTCCTGCTGTTCTCCTATTTTGCAAGTAAATGCCTTGCAGAGTTTTCTTGCCAGTTCCTTACACAGTTCTTTTCCTTTTATATCCCATCTGGCTACATTCGGGAGTTGAATTAATATTCTTTTGTATTCATTGAAAATATTATCCAAAGGTTCTATTATTCTGATTTCTTTAGTGTTTAATCCTATCTTTGATTTTAACTCTCTAACATTCTCAAATTTACCGAGATACTTCTTCTTTAATAATTGTTCTTGTGAATCCTCATCCATACGGTGTAACTTTTCTATCACTTCTGTGACAAATGGTATACAGATGTTTAGTATCAGCTTAACATACAACCGTTCCAGTTTAACAACTTCACCATTCCCGCTTTTAATATCTTTAAAAACTTCACAAAAATCTCTATAAACCTTTTGTGCATTTACTGGCAAATCCATATTTTTAAACTCCTTAACAACATTTTCATAAAAATCTTTTACCACTTTGAATCCTCCCAGTCGTCGCAGATCTTCAATATCATGGCAGAGCTGCGCAATTTCATCTGCGAGAGAGACTATGATCCCTTCATAGGTCAAAGGGGAAACATATTCAAAAAGAATCTCATCTAACTTTCCTTTTTTCGCAAGATCGATATTCTCCTTTTCCCAAAATACTTCCTGATAACTGTTGAATATATCCCGATATAGTCTCCTCTCCCCTTCTTCCAAAAAAGAGTGTTTCAAAATACCATCCAGCGTAGCGATTGTTAGATTTAAGCCATAAAAGTCCGGTTTATACTGTTTCTCCAAAAAGCAACATACTTTTAAGCTTTGAAAGTTGTGCCTGACTTTATTACTAATCTCTCCGTATTTTTTTTAATAATCTCTCTGTATTTTTTTAAATCATTATCTTTTGAGCTAAATATGAAATCAAATAAAGCTTCTTCACCTATATGGCCATAGGGTGTGTGCCCGATATCATGCCCTAAAGCTATCGCCTGGATCAGGTCAATGTCCAGGTTGTGCTTTTTATCACTACTTCTTAGTTTGTTGTTCACCTCTAAAGCTATTGAAGAAGCTATCTGCATTACTTCGAGTGAATGTGTCAATCTATTTCGAATATGATCGCTGGTAATTCTTCCTGACGCTGTAACAACCTGTGTCTTAAATGCCAACCTTCTAAACGCCCTTGAAAATATTATTCGATCACGATCACGCAGATATGAGCTTCTACTATCTTCATAATTTTTTTCTCTTATTATACGGCTTTCCAAAATATCACTTATGCGCTCCATTATTCTTTCTTTTCAATCAGTTCTTGTAATCACGCACTACTACCAATCAAATTTTGTTTATCAGTACTTAAAGATGTTTTCGCCTCACCGCGTATGCGAACCGCGAAGCAAAAACGAAAAGCATATTTATATGCCTCACATCTTTTATTGGTTAGAGCCAAAATGGGAGAAGAAGCCGAAGAGGAAATACCAAGAGCATTTATAACCCGGGTTGATGATTTCAACAAGGACATTGAAGAGATCTACAGAGAGTTTGAAGCGATAAAAGCCAAGTATGAGCGGGGCGAGGATATAACTGCCGATTTGAAGCGTTTCCGGAGCAAACGTCCCGGAATCTTTGCACTAATTGATGATCTGTACCACAAAGAGGTGGATGTCGCTGATAAGATTGAGCGTGCCCATGTGGACCCTGATAAGATCAAGAAATTATATGAGTTCAAAGAGCAATTTGCGGAACTGGCTGATGAGATCGACCTGATAGTCCTTGATGAACTGGGATTGGGGCATTAACAGCGTTCACCGAGCAATTTAGCGACCGCATATGCCGGTAATACCGCCGATATACGCCTATCCCATACCGGTGTCAAAAGTTCCAGCTCCGCTGTTTCTACCGCTTCCCTGATCAGGAAGTCGCCCGTACCACCGGATACCACTTTCTCTACCCCATACCGCTCCTTCATCACACACAATGCGTCTACCAGCCTCTCGATCTGCGCGTTTTTTACCTGTGTCGCGATCTCTATCGCACCCGCCTCGCCTATCTCATCGAGATCGCTACATACCACCCTTGCAAGTCTCTGCATCGCGCTCTCCCTGCTCTTCGCTTCCTCATCGTCGGTAAACGCATAACTGTTCGGGCATTCACACCGGTAATCCGCGCGTGATATGTCACCGAGTACGAGATACGCATCTGCGGCAATCGCGAACAGCTCGGAAGATGTTGCATATGCCTTCCCGTTCAACACCACACGGTTCAGTATCGCCGCCACGTTCGTCCTCAGTATACCGAAATACAGTAGCTCATGCGAGTGCAGTCGCTCGAGATCGGTTCGTTTCGCCTTTATCTCGCCCCTTATAACGGGGATCACATCCGTTGTTGTACTACCAATATCGACAAATACCAGATCGTCGCCCGGATAGAGGTTTGATACCAGTTTCGCGGATGCGAGCCAGTTGGTGGACGCGAAAGATAAAGGATCGGGTTTTATCGTGCGGTGGAATCTACCGTTCCGATCGAAGAACTCAGCCTCTTCGAATACTTTGGAGACCGTATTGCTTATACTTATTACACCCTCCCTTCTCGTCCTGAAGCAGTCACAGAGCTCCCCGGTCATCACTACACCGACACCTTCCACATAGTGTAACCGTTCCCTGACCATACGCAGCACATTGTATAAAACGGCGCTGTCACGCCATAGAGGGGCATAGATAGAATCAACAACCGAGCCATCAGAGGTGGCTATCTTCGTGTTCGCACCGCCAACGTCTATACCAGCAAACATGGCTTATTTTATTATCTTCTCAAGCAGGTCACCGATGAATGTACCGATGATGAATGCGATAGTGAGTTTTATTATTGTTATGAGCGTTCCTATCGCTGTTGCAATGGATACAATTATGCCACCCAACAGCAGTCCTATAAATGCCAGTGCCATACCAAGAACCACACCAAGCATGATCCCTTTCTTTAATAGCGCCCACCGATCCTCTTTACCCGGCTTCACATAGCCATAAACCAGTCCTGCAACAAAAGCAATTATACCCCATGAGCACATCTTTCAAATCACCCCTTTTCCCAATACCCCGGCAACACTGAAGATATCCTTATCTCCCCTGCCTGAGAGGTTCACCACGATCAAATCCCACTCATTCGCATGTGCTACTGCGTAATGTATCGCATGCGCGGACTCCAGAGCAGGTATGATACCTTCCTTCGTCGATAGTAGCTTAAAAGCGCCCAGTGTCTCTTCGTCTGTTGCTGAATCCACCTTTACACGTCCGGAATCCACCAGATACGCCAGTTCTGGTCCCACACCGGGATAGTCCAGCCCGGGCGCGAAGCTGTGAGATTGCTTTATCTGCCCATATTTATCCTGCAACAGCTTTGAATACATGCCATGCAGTACACCTTCCGTACCCGCGCACAGTGAAGCGCCATGCTCTCCGGTTTCCAGACCCTTGCCACCCGCCTCTACACCTATAAGCGATACCGATCGATCTTCAATAAAGTCAGAGAATATACCGAGTGCGTTGCTGCCACCACCCACACAGGCAATAATGGCATCGGGCAATCGCCCCTCTGTCGCCAGTATCTGCTTCTTTGTCTCACTGCCGATGATACGCTGAAACTCGCGTACGATCAATGGATACGGATGTGGTCCCACAACACTGCCGATCAGGTAATAGGTATCTTTGACATTGGCAACCCAGTCGCGCATCGCGTCGTTTATCGCATCTTTCAACGTTCTGGAGCCGGAGTCAACAGGATTAACACGCGCGCCCAGGAGTTCCATCCTGAACACATTCAGCTTCTGTCGTTTTATGTCCTCTGTGCCCATGTATATCTCGCACTGTAATCCGAGCACAGCAGCTGCCATCGCTGTTGCTACTCCGTGCTGACCCGCACCGGTCTCCGCGATTATACGCTTCTTACCCATGTACTTTGCCAGTAAGCACTGCCCCAGTGTATTGTTTAGCTTGTGTGCACCGCCATGTACCAGATCCTCTCGCTTGAGGTATATCCTGCTACCACACATCTCCGAGAGGTTCTTCGCGAAATAAAGAGGTGTTGGTCGACCTGCGAAATCGCGTAATAGTGCGTTTAATTCGGCATTGAATCGATCATCTTCACGGTATTTGGCGAACGATCGTTCCAGATCCTCCAGTGCGGGCATCAATACCTCTGGTGCGAACTTACCGCCGTACCTGCCGTACTTGCCGTTTGCATCAGGTAGTGACATGATTGAAGATATGTAAGCCATGAATAAAAAGCATGGGTGTAGGTTTTTCATAACCAAAAAGAGAATTCATCTTGTATGGCAGATGATGAAGAGGAGATAAAGGCGCGAATTGAACGCCTGGAGAATGAAGTTCAGGATTATTCGAGAGCGGTGGAGGAGGAATTAAACAGTTTGAACGAGCTGCTGGGTGAGTTGACCGGGCTGAAGAATGAGTTATCACGATTGAAATCAGATCTGGAGCACAGGAGTCACGATGAGATCGAGGATGCCATTGCAGTGCTGAACGAGGAGCTGTCAACGAAGAAGAAGCGGCTGGATGGGATAATCAAAGGTGAGCAGTACCTGAACGAATTGATGTATTTGAAAGCGGACTTCGAGAACTATAAGCGGCGAGTGGCGAAGGAGAAACGTGAATTCGCTGATTATACACTCGAATGCTTTATCTCCAATTTACTGCCTATCAAGGATTCGCTGGATGCTGCTCTGGAACATGCCAGAAAGGGGGATAACAACGGAGGACTGACGAAGGGCGTAGAGATGACCGTGAAACGATTTGACGAGATATTGCGGCAGATAGGACTCGAAGAGATAAAAGCTGAGGGTGAACTGTTCGATCCATTCAGGCATGAAGTGGTATCAAGGGAGGAACGTGACACGGATCCAGAGAATAAAGTCATTGAGGTGGTCAGGAAGGGTTATGTCTTCCATGATAAGGTTTTGAGACCCGCAATGGTGAAGATAGCGGTGAAGAAAACGGATAGGGTGGCGGGTGGAAATGAAGTTTGAGCAGGCGGTGGTGCTCGCCGCGGGAGAAGGGGAGCGGTTGAGACCGTTCACAACCTCGAAGCCGAAGGTAATGATAAAAGTGGCAAATAAGCCTATACTCCAGTATGTGGTAGAAGCGCTTGTGAATAACGGAATAAGACGCATGATCTTTGTGGTGGGCTATAAGAAAGAGAAGATAATGGATTATTTCGGCGATGGCAGTAAGTTTGGTGTGCAGATAGAATACGTGGTTCAGGAGCACCTGCTTGGTACCGGTGACGCGCTACGCCATACGGAAGATAAGGTAGATCGGCAGTTCCTCGTGCTATCGGGTGATAATGTGATCGATACAGCAACAATCGCGAAACTGTTGACTGTGGATGAGAATGCGATGCTGATAAAACGGCACGAGGATGTGAGTCGATACGGGGTGGTAATGCTGGATGGCGATTATGTGACGGATATAGTCGAGAAACCGGAAGAGAATATAAGTAATCTGATAAATACCGGCATATACGCACTTGAGAGGACGATATTCGATTTCATAGAGGATGAATTGCCCGCCAGTCTGAAGAAGATGATTCGCGCGGGCTATCCTGTGCGAGCGTACGAGACTCAAGGTGCATGGCTCGATGCGGTCTATCCCTGGGACATACTGCGGCTGAATGATATAGTGCTGAAGGGCAGCGTGAGTAAGATACAGGGCAAGATAGAGCGGGGTGTTACGATCTCGGGCAACGTATCTGTCGGCGAGAACACGGTAATAAGAGCGAATTCTTACCTGAAAGGACCGGTGATCATAGGCGATAACTGTGAGATCGGTCCCAATGTGTGTATATTCCCCTCAACGAGTATAGGTGACGACGTCCGGATAGAAGCATTCAGCGAGCTACGGAACTCAGTACTCATGGATATGGTCAATATAGGCTCGTTCTGCACCATACATGACTCGATATTGGATACCGGCACGCAGGTCAAAGGTGGACTCGTGGCACGCAGTGAAGAGAGTACCATAGAGATAGGAAGTGAACACCATCGGTTGAAAGTGGGTACAATGGTGGGGGAATACTGTGAGCTTGGCAATAACATAATAGCTACTGCGGGCACCATAATAGGTAACCGTACATCGATAAGATCGATGAAGGAGCTCAGAGGCAGGATTCCTGATGGCAGTTTGGTGATGTGATGGCTATGTGTGGGATAGTGGGCTATGTGGGTGAACGGGAAGCGTTACCGATTGTTCTTGGCTCGTTACAGCGTATTGAGTACCGTGGTTATGACTCGTGTGGTATTCTGGTGCAGGATAGCGCAAACGGGCAGGTATACATGCACAAAGGGCTGGAGTCCATAGATGAATTAATGGAGATTTTACCGCTTTGTGATTACCACGGTAACATCGGTATCGGGCACACAAGATGGGCGACACACGGTACACCATCTGTACGTAACGCGCATCCGCATCTGGACTGTAACGGTGAGATTGCCGTTGTTCATAACGGTATAATCGAGAATTTCCAGAGTTTGAAAGAGGGTTTACTGCGCAATTGCAGGTTCAGATCTGATACAGATACGGAGGTTATACCACATCTGATAGAGAACACACTGATGAGGATCCGGGATAGTGGTGAGAGTGGTGAAGAGCTTTTAAAGGACGCGATCAGGGAATCTCTATCATACCTGAAAGGTTCATATGCGATAATAGTAGCCATAAAGGGTTTTGATGGACTGATAGCCGCGAGACGTGAGTCACCACTCATCATAGGAGTTGGCGATCGCGAGAATTTTATTGCATCCGATGTACCCGCCGTACTCGAGCAGACGAATCGTGTGATTTATTTAGAGGAGGGCGATATCGCGGTGGTGAAGAAGGACGGGATATACATAGAAAACGGTGCGGTTGAGGTTAAAAGGGTGGTGAGGTTGATACCATGGACGATAGAAGATGCTGAGAAGGGTGGTTACGAGCATTTCATGCTGAAAGAGATACACGAAGAGCCTAAAGCGATCATAGATACGCTCAGAGGCTATCTAACCGAGACGGGGATCGAACTCGGTTTTGATGCGCGACATGATATCATGATGGTTGCCTGTGGCACGTCCTATTATGCCGCGCTCTGCGGGAAATACATAATCGAGCATATAGCACGAATACCGGTACAGGTCGAACTCGCATCGGAGTTCAACTATTCAGACACCGTACTGGGCGACGATAAGACCGTTATAGCGATGACGCAATCGGGCGAGACCGCCGATACACTCATGGCATTGAAGAAGGCGAAACGGTTCGGATGCCATACAGTGGCAATAACGAACGTGGTTGGTAGTTCTGTAACAAGAATCGCAGATGATACAGTATACATTCGGGCGGGACCCGAGATAGGGGTCGCAGCCACCAAGAGCTTTATTGCTCAGCTTGTCACTATATATCTGCTCGGACTCTACCTCGCTGATATACCGCGGCACGATTTAGAGGGGTGGATAGAGGAATTGAAACGACTGCCTCAGCTCGCACAGATGGTGATTGACGATTCAAATGCGGTCATACAGGATATTGCACGCTATTTAGCCGGTTTTGAGAATGTTTTCTTCGTTGGTCGTGGTGTGAATCTGCCGGTGGCACTTGAAGGTGCGTTGAAGCTGAAGGAGATATCGTATATCCATGCAGAGGGTTATGCCGCGGGAGAGCTCAAACATGGTCCGTTTGCGTTACTCACGAATGCTACACCAGTCGTCGCGATTCTCAGCAATGATAATGTGTATGAGAAACTCCTCGGCAATATAAAGGAGATAAAGGCGCGTGACGCACCGGTTGTCGCCGTTGCCGTTGAGGGTGATGATGAAATAGAGAAGTATGTGGATGCCGTTATACGCGTACCCGCAACCAGAGCGCTATTATCACCTATACCCAATAGTGTAGCACTTCATCTGCTCGCGTACTGGGCTGCAAAGGCGCGAGGTTGTGAGATAGACAAGCCGAGGAATCTGGCAAAGAGCGTAACGGTGGAGTAAAAATATGGTAGTTGGTTATATAAAGGAGCTGTTCAGCTCGTTTCAGGGAGAGGGACCCTATGCGGGTAGACGTCAGATTTTCATCCGTTTCGCTGGCTGCCCGCTCTCGTGCGTATATTGCGATACCGCATATGCGAGGCAGCCCGAGCCTCCATACTGCACGATTGTCAATAAGGATCGTTCCGTGCTACAAATAAAGAACCCGCTGGATCACTCTTCGGTTATCGAGCTCGTTGGTGAGTTACTAACACCAGATACCCATAGCCTCTGCTACACGGGTGGTGACCCGTTACTCAATGCTGAGTTCGTGAAAGAAATAGCGAGGGAAGCAAAATATTTGCATTATCGTAACTTTATTGAGACCAGTGGTTATTCTGCCGCAGCATTTGAATCGATAGTCTCTGAGTTCGATATCGCATCCATAGATATCAAATTGAGGAGACACAGAGCGGTGAAGGACGAGGATTACGAGTTGCTCTACTATAACGAACTAAACAGCATAAGGATAGCTGTTGATAGTGGGGTCGAGACGATCGTTAAGGTGGTGGTCATGAGAGGTACCCCTGAGGAGGAGATAGAGCAGATAAGTAAAGCGCTTGCGGATTTGAGGGTAATTTTTGTCCTGCAGCCGGTTACGGATATAAACCTGAAACCAGATATAGACGAACTGTTCACCTTATCGGAAGTGGCTGGCTCGTTTCTTGATGATGTCATGGTCCTCCCGCAGGTACACAAGTGTATGGGCGTTTTGTAATGGGCTCAGCGTGATATATAAGATAATATACAATGAATCATTGAAATGACAGGGATAAGAGTAGCTCTTGCGGGTGTGAGGGGGCGAATGGGCAGCCTGCTGGTGGCGGGAGTAACCGCCAATCCGGCTATGGAGCTGGTAGCGGGTTTCGATCCAAGAGATATCGGGTTAGAAGTAGCACCTGGTGTGAAGGTCTCGAGTCCAGCGGAGATGGATAGTGTATTGAAAGAACGTAAGCCAGATGTTCTGGTTGACTTCACAAATGCCGCGGCTGCGGTCACTAATGCCAGGATTGCAGCACGTAACGGTGTCAAACTGGTAATTGGTACTACGGGCTTCTCAGATGAACAGTTTGAAGAGCTGAAAGCAGCTATACAGGGTAACGTACCTGCGATCATATCGCCTAATTTCTCGATCGGTGTAAATATCTTCTGGAGACTGGTAGAGGATATGGCGAAACTGCTACAGCCATACCACTATCACGTCGAGATCATAGAGATGCATCACGCACATAAGAAAGATGCACCAAGCGGTACAGCCATGAAAGCAGCCGAGATAGTCGCCCGTCACATGGGTGGTAGATTCATCTATGGCAGGCATGGTATAACGGGTGAGAGAACGGAAGATGAGATAGGTATACACGCGGTTCGTGCAGGAGACATAGTAGGTGAGCATACCGTATTGTTTGCGGGCGCTGGTGAACGGTTAGAGCTCATTCACCGTGCAAATAGTCGAGAAGCATTCGCACAGGGTGCGCTGAAAGCTGTTGAATGGATAGCCGGGAAAGAAGAGTGCAGGATCTACACAATGGAGGAAATGATGCGATAACACGAGCCAGGTAGTGGCTGAATACACTCGTTTTGCCACTTCACGTTTCGTTTTTTTCATCCAGCACATGATGCAGTACTCACGCATATCGATGCTAAAAACGAACTGCTTGGCTCATCGTTCGTTGTAATAGGGATCGACCCATTGTGACCAGAACTGAACAGGGTTCTTGACCGGTGTCAGTGTATTGCCATTCGGGCTGAAAAGCTCTTATAAAATACAAATCCCTCATCCATCTGATGCTTCAAATTTGATCGCAATATGCCCTGCACCAGCTCAACCTCGCCGGCATAGCGCAGTATCTTTATCAGATAAGGCGTGTCACGGGGCCATACCATCGCTTCATGGTACTCCTCATCACCGAAATATACGCGCTTTGACGACTCTTTCACCAGTATACCGAATGGCAAACCATCTTTATTATACATCAGCAGATGCTTCTTTATACCACTAACGAATAAATCAACCTCGTTCTCGGTGAATACGTGCTCATCCAGAAGCATTGCGACCGCAACGACAGCAGGTGAGCCCCACGTACCGTCCTTTTTACCATCAGGTGCAACGATATTGTATATATTGCCCGCTTCCGCGTTCCAGAATACTTCCTTGAAGCTCTTGCATGCATTAGCCCGTAGAGCTCTGTACCGCTCTTCGGTGTCATCTCCTTTGCTCTGTTTCATACAGTGACTCAGCATCTTTATCCATTGCGCGTTTATCTCGGGTAAGCGGTATTTCGGCTTGTTATAGTCATTTTGTGCTCCAATAGCTCCAATATCATCTTCACACCATGAATCGGGTATCCTGCGAGAGATGCCATTTACCCTGCGTGTATCGATCCACGAATGCCATGGCACAACGGTCAACAGAGAATCATCACACAGTACCGGCGCACCATCGATCAATTCTGGCTCGTTCGTAGCGAATCGATTTATCGTGAATTCCGCACGGGTTAAAATTGCACTCCTCATGCGCTCGTCATCGCTTTTACGTATAAGATACTCGCCCGCCGCGATAAATGCGAGCAGTATGGCATCTGATGGGTAATCGCGGTTCGGAACGATCTTCTCGCCGAGTGGTACAGAGAAGACGGACTGAGACCATGAAGCCTGTGGACGTTTTAGAATAAGGTGCCGGGTGAATGCGGGCTCATCGGCTTCTTCAGCCGGGAGTACGATCTTCATCAGTCTGTTTTAATGGTCAGGGTTAAGTAAAGGTTCATATGGTTGATTTAATAAGCGAATAATTGAATAGAGAATAGGCAGGAGAGGAGGATATGGGGGAAGGAGCAGAAGCAAATACGAAGGAAGAGGTATTGGAAATAGTAAATAAGCGTGGTGTAAAGTTATCGGGCTCTGGTTCACTGACATTCTGGGCAGACTGAAGAACGTTACTATATAGGTTAGCGAATTAGAAACAGCCTTTAACGAAGGTATGGGCTTTGACGGCTCCTCGATAAAAGGGTTCGCAAGGATTGACGAGAGTGATATGCTCGCTAAACCCGACCCCACTACGTTCCGCATCATCCCGTGGAGACAGAACGGTAATTTAGTCGCGAGGATGTTCTGTGACATTTTGAATCCAGATAGTAGCCATTATGAAGGCGACCCGCGGTATATATTGAAGAGGAACCTGGAACGATTACGGGAAGAGTATGGCTATACCTTTTATCGCGGTCCCGAACTGGAGTACTTTTATTTTAAAGATGACCGGAATCCGACTGTGCTGGATGAGGGAGGCTACTTCGATTTGATGACGCTGGATGCGGGAAGCGATTTCAGAAGGGACACGGTCTTGATGCTGGAAGAAATGGGCATAAAAGTGGAAGCCTGCCACCACGAAGTTGCACCGTCACAGCACGAGATAGACCTGCGTTACAGAGATGCGCTGACAATGGCAGATCAGGTGATGACCTATCGAATTGTGGTAAAGGAGGTAGCGAAACAGCATGGATGCTATGCCACATTCATGCCGAAACCCTTATTCGGTGTAAATGGCTCTGGAATGCATGTACATCAATCTTTATTCAAAGGCGATAAGAACGTGTTCTTCTAACGACGAATATCAACTGTCCGGGCTGGCGAAGGGCTACATTGCCGGACTGTTAAGACATGCACCTGAGATAACTTCTGTCACCAATCAGTGGATAAATTCGTACAAACGGCTGGTTCCGGGCTATGAAGCACCAATCTACATCACCTGGGCACGTCGCAACCGCTCTACACTCGTCCGTGTGCCGATGTATAAACCGGGTAAAGAGAAAGCGACACGTGTGGAATATCGCAATCCTGACCCCGCCTGCAATCCGTACCTTGCATTTTCGGTAATGCTCGCTGCGGGATTAGCCGGTATAAAAGGCAGGTATGAGCTGCCACCACCAACGGAAAAGGACGTTTACGTGATGAGTGATGGCGATAGGGAGAAAGAGGGGATAAAAACACTGCCCGGGAGTTTGATTGAGGCAATATCACTGACGAAGCGCAGCAAACTGGTAAGAGAAGCTCTGGGTGACCACATCTTTAACAATTTCATCACCTCGAAGCTCGTGGAGTGGGACAGGTATCGCGTGAACGTAACAGAATGGGAATTGAAGGAGTACCTGGGCGTACTGTGATACCGTAAATGCAACTTTAACATGCTCTCGAGCGTGACCGTGTGATCAATCATCGCCCGGTTATCATCTTGAAGTCAACCACATAGCAGCCGGATTCTAACACCTTGATCGGGTTCAGATCCGCTTCCAGTATCTCCGGAAATTCCACACATAACTGTGAGAACCTGAGCAGTATATCAACAAGCGAGTTGATGTCTGACATTGGTTCGCCTCTCACACCCCGTAATATCCTGTAAGCACGGACTTTACGTATCATCTCTTCCGCATCTCTCTTACCGAACGGTGCGATTCTGAACGACACATCCCTGAAGACCTCGACATAGATACCACCCAGCCCAAACATAACAAGGGGACCGAAATGCCTGTCCCGTTTCATACCGATAATAACTTCTCTTCCTCCTTCGATCATCTGCTGTACGAGAACGCCATCGATACGTCCTGCACTGGTGTATTTCTCACCCCTGCGCATTATCTCGAAGAAGCTTTCCTTTACTGCCGCCCGGTATACATTGAGCTTCACACAGCCCACATCGGTCTTGTGTACTATATCTGGTGACAGAATCTTCATTGCCACAGGATAACCGATACGGTCGGCTATTTCGAGCGCTTCATCCGCACTCACCGCTTTGCCATATGCCGGTACAGGGATACCATAAGCAGTCAGCAGCTCATAGCCCAGCCCCTGCTGTAACCGCTCCCGGATATGGTCTGTATCCACATCGAAGTGTGGTGGTGGTTCGTACACCCTTGTCTGCATCTCTTCGTAGTCACTGACCGCTTTGAGCGTCTTCACTGCTCTTACGGGATCGAAATAGTTCGTTATCCCATGCTGCTTCAGTACCTCAACCGCTTTTGACACCGATTCGCCACCCATGAATACCGGGATGACCGGTTTCAGTGCTTCTGCCTCCAGGACATAACTGCTCGCCTTATCGAAATCGATCGGTGCAGTGGGTGATAGTATAGCGATAATCGCGCTTACCTGTTCATCCCTTGCGACAATACCCAGTGCGGTACCAAATAGGTCTGACGTGGCATCACCACGTACGTCAACAGGGTTATATGAATTAGCAAGCTGAAGCGATAGTAGCTTATCTGTGGTATTACGTCCAAACGACGCGAGTTTCAGGTCGTATTCTTCCACTGCGTCCGCAGCCATAACTCCAGGACCACCGGAGTTCGTCACTATCGCTATACCACCACCGGTCTTTATACTCCTGATTCGTGATAGAGTGAGAGCGAAATCGAAGAGATCCTCTATTGATTCCGCTTCTACAACACCCGATTGCTCAAATGCCGCTTTGAATGCTTCCACACTGCCTGCGATACTACCAGTATGGCTGGAAGCTGCTTTTGAACCTGCCTCGGTCTTGCCGCTCTTCATCACCACCACCGGCTTTGTCTTCGATATCTCTCGCGCCACCCGCATGAATCTGCGACCCTCACTCACATCCTCGAGGTACATCGCAATCACCTTAGTATTGCGATCGCTGCCCAGATATTCCAGGAAGTGGCATTCATTGAGTACTGCTTTATTACCAAGTGATACGACCTTACTGAACCCCACTCCCGCTGCTTTCGACCAGTCGATAACAGCAAGTGCGAACGCGCCCGATTGACTGAGGAACGCTATACCACCCTTATCCGGCATAGTTCTGCCAAATGTCGCATTCAGGTTCGTGTACGTATCTATTACACCGAGACAGTTAGGACCCACAAGTTGCAGGTTGTACTCTTTGCTGATTCGCGTGAGCTCG
Source organism: Methanosarcinales archaeon (assembly GCA_025464325.1). Lineage (GTDB taxonomy): Archaea > Halobacteriota > Syntropharchaeia > Alkanophagales > Methanospirareceae > G60ANME1. The sequence continues at coordinate 14,263 of JAODGH010000040.1, forward strand.
GATTCGAGCACAGCACCTTCACGACCCGCTTCCTTGAAGCCCGCGGATATCACAACCACATTAGTTATACCCTTCTCGCCACATTGCACCAGCACGTCCGGTACATTAACCGCGGGTACGGCAATAACGGCAAGATCTATGCGGTCTTTTATTGATGTCAGCGAGGGATAACATTTCAATCCCAGTATGCTGTCATACTTCGGGTTCACAGCATAAACGCGCAACTCGGAAGAAGCCATCAAATTCCTTAGTAGCGTATTACCCACCTTACCCTCTTTTGGCGTTGCGCCAACCAGTGCGACCGTTTCCGGTTTGAATATCTTATCAAACATCTTTCTCTCTCATTTCTCACTCATCCCAGAATATGTCCGTGCTTATCTATCTCGCCCGCTTTTATACGTGTTGACGATATCGGCTTTCCATCCTCTGCCTTCACGTGCTCTACCTTCACGATCTTTATCGGTTTCTTGCCTCGTGCCCGTCTCAGCTCGTTTATCTCCAGTGCGACGTCATAAGTTTCGGGTGAGATGATGATGTAATCTATATCTTCATCCAGGGTCACACCGTACCTGTCCTCCAGTTCCACGGTTTGCACACGTATCTGATATTCCCTGTACATGTACTGAGCCACATTGGCAGCTCTTACCGTATATGGTAGAACCAGTCGTGACTTGTTCGCCTTCACCATTCTGTTCGACGTTATACCGATAACAACCTCGCCATCACTACCGCTCAGTTCGTATGCCCGTCTGAGCAATCTTTTATGACCATCATGTAGGGGATCAAAAGTGCCACCCACCACCACTCGTCTCTTCCTCATGGGATAGAATAAATAGATGTTCTAATCCTATTTTTATCTGCATGCAGTCACAGGTTTATCTGTCTGAACAGTACCGTTCCGAGTCAGGAAGAGGACAGAATAGCATGGCTCTCACGTAGTCACAGGTTAATCTGTCTGAACAGTACCGTTCCGAGAGCCACCATCGCCAGTGTAAATCCTGCCATCACCATGAAGCCCATGAACGGATTGATCGGTGACACGCCTGCCAGCCCATATCTTATACCCTCCACACCGTACGTCAGTGGGTCCCCGAGCGTCAGTGACTGCAGCCATGCAGGCAAGCTATTGATCGGGAACAGAGCACCCGAGAGTCCGAATATCGGGAATATAACGAAATTCATGATCAGCTGGAACCCGTGCATATCCTCCATCTTTGATGCTATCGCGATGCCAAACGCGGTAAATGATAGTCCAATGAGCATCATGAATACCGCGGCGATAAGAAGCCCCTGGAGCGTGGTATGGTGACCCGAGCCGATGAATGATGAGATTATGAGGATGATAAAGCCCTGAATAAACGCTATGGTCGCGCCACCCAGTGTCTGACCAAACATAATCTCCAGTCGTGATACGGGCGCCACCAGCGTCTCTTTTAAGAACCCGAATTGCTTATCCCATATGACCTGAATACCCGAGAACACCGATGTGAACATAACGGTCATAGCGATGATACCCGGCACGATGAAGCCCATGTAGTCCTGTTTTGAGCCAGGAATCCGTACGATCGAATTGAGTCCAAAGCCAAGAACCAGCAGGAAGAATAGAGGCATGCCCAGACTGCCCGCCATACGACTTCTCGAGCGCAGATAGCGCTTCATGTTCCGTAACCATATCGTATATACGATATCCATCATCCTCCACCCCTGTGCAACCGATGCATCATCCGCATTCGGTCTCTTATGTCCGCTTCTTCTACCCGTATCGTCCTGCCGGTGAGGCGTAAGAATACATCCTCAAGTGTCGGTTTGTGAATAGAAATCGATTCAATATCAATACCATTTGTTGTCGATAGCTGTACAATCTCCGCGATATGACGTTCCGCATTATGTAGTGTAAGAGTAATAACTCCATCGTGCTGCTCTATATGCTCTATCCATGCCGCTTTCCTGAGTTGCGTATACAGCCCTTCCGTATCGCGCGATTCGAGTGTGACGACATCACCGCCCACTTCATCCTTCAGCTTATCGGGCGTATCAAGCGCGATGATACTGCCACGGTCTATTATTGCTACCCGGTCACATAATCGGTCCGCCTCATCCATATAGTGCGTTGTGAGGATGATCGTAATACCCTTCTCCTTATTCAATCGCTCGATATAAGCCCAGATGTGATTTCTCGTCTGTGGGTCCAGTCCAAGCGTGGGTTCATCAAGAAAGAACACTTTCGGCTCGTGCAGTAACGCACGTGCAATCTCCAGCCGTCGTCTCATGCCTCCTGAAAATGTTTTCACGAGGCTATTTTTACGATCCGCCAGCTCAACAAGCGATAACAGGTCAGAGATCCTCTGTTGTCGCACATTCCTCGGTATACGATACAGCCTACCGTGGAAGTCCATATTCTCATACGCCGTAAGTTCTTCATCAAGGCTCTGATCCTGAAATACAATACCAATCGATTTCCGCACCTCTCCCGCCCGGGTCGTTATATCGAATCCATTAACACGTGCAGTGCCAGAAGTGGGTCTCAATAGAGTTGCAAGCATGGAGATAGTGGTCGTCTTACCCGCTCCGTTGGGTCCGAGCAACCCGAAAATCTCCCCCCGCTCTATGGTGAACGAGATATTATCCACAGCCACATGACCATCAAACCTCTTTGTAAGGTTCTCAACTTCTATCATATTCTAAGGCACTAACTTTTATCATATTCTGAGGTTTTAATACTCAAAATCGGGTAAGCCGGAACATGCCCGGCACCGTACACAGCCCGCTTTGTTCTTGCTCCACTGCATTCCAAAATCATGCAATATATCTGCCACCTGCTCATATAAGTGTTGCATCCGTGCGGGCTCGGGTGGCTTCTCCTTCTCGAGCATGGAACCGGGAATAGGACGTAACGGTACGATAAACGGGTACACACCGAGTTCTACTGCGATCCTGCTACCTTCTATTATTGACTCATCGCTCTCTCCTATACCTGCAATAACGTATGTGCTGACCTGTGTATCGCCGAAAATCTCTACCGCTCGTTTCCAGGCTGCAACATATCGTTCAAACGGTATATCTGACTTGCATTTTGCTATTCGTTGCAATACCGCGGGTTCAAAACTCTCGATATGGATGCCCACAGTGTCCACCACCTCGTGAAGTGTATCGATCATCTTCAGGTCATCCGGCGGTTCAAATTGCACGTGTATGGGCAACCCGGTGGCTTCTTTTATCGCTTTCGCGGTCTCTGCGAGATAGTTTATGCCCTTGTCCGGGGTGGCGGTTGTGCCTGTGGTGAGAGTGACATGAGTGACTTTATCCAACCTCTTAGCCGCTTCTGCGACCTCCGCGAGCTGTTCCGGGGTCTTTTTCGCTATGGTTGCGTTATTCAGCAGAGATAACTCAATTGCGCAGAATTTGCACCGCTTCGGTGTGTTCCAGTATACACAGGTCTGTATCGTGGTTGTTGCCAGACAATCAGCACCATGCAGGAGTGCGATTTTATAGTACGGGATGCCATCACGGGTCTTCAACTTCTGAAAGCGTGCAATTGGAACACTGATCTCGGTTATCCGTTCTCCATCTTTAGTCAATACATACCGGCGCTGACGTTCGCTCTTGTATTCGCTACTGATATTATAAACGCTGTACGGCGATTGTGAGACGAACCAGCTCTGGGTGGGGACATTGGCTACGGTACCTTCGAATATGAACATACCGCCCGCAGCAGGTCCTGCACCGGCTTTCCGACCTCTATCCACATCCGCGCCTGATACCTTCGCACCCAGGCATAACAGTTCCGTCTTCAGGATCTTTACGGTATCTCTATCCATCCATTATCACTCTTTACTTTCTATTTGTGGTACCTGTACATAAAAGAAAGTGAAAATATTAGAGCATTTCCAAAATAGTTTCAAAACAGGCTGATAAAAGAGGACAGATGAAAGTAGCGGAAGAGAAATTGGTGGTGCTTTATCAGACTCTACTGAAGCAGGCATTCATCAGCAAGCTGACGGAATAGCGGAGGTTGAAAAGGCAAATCGAAATGATGATAAAAATTTGAAATATTAGACGTGATATTAAAGAAAGTAAGAAGGATTACAAAAAAAACTAAAAAAGCCTTGAAAAATCCGAAGCCCGAGATTATAGATTTTATCCAGAGAAAACTTTATGATATGGAGGGATACGAAAAAAGCGGGCTTATTTATGGGAATTTATTTTGGCAGTATAAAACCTGACAAATATTCTATTTTATAACCCACACTCCGCATTT